>SLOS01000246.1 GCA_007132365.1 Bacteroidales bacterium
ATCCACAGCAATGATTTTGACGTGGTCCTGCTCTATGCTGCCAGCGGATCAGGCCAGTTGTTCCGGGCCTGTACCCCGGTAAATAAGGATACTGTTGTATTCGTCCGGCATATGTCCGGTCCGCTTTACCAGTGGTACCAGGTTCTCAGTACGGTGTTTTTAAAAACCGGCGGGCAGGGATACCCCATTACAGATTCCCCTTCACCTTCAATTCACGTGGAAGATGTTGTAGTTGATGACTATGATGAATTGCAATGGAGATTGCGGGCTCTTTACGGGGTTAAGAATTTTCTGGGGCAACGGATTGTTGCCCTTGGCGGGGCACAGGGAAAACGTGCCCCAATGGCACCACAGGTAGCACGAGAGATATTCAAAATGGATATTATTGAGATAGGATATGAATCAATTGAAAACCGGATCGCCAGCGCCCTGCGCGATAAAGAACTGGTAAGCAAAGCTGAAAAGCTCACAGAAAGATATCTCAACCTGCCCCAAACGACTCTTGTAACGGATCGGAAATTCGTCATCAACGCCTTTGTGCTCTATTTTCTCTTCAGGAATCTGATGCATGAAAATAATTCATTTGCATTCACCATTAAGGATTGCATGCAGACTATAATCCCGATATCAAAGACAACCGCCTGCCTTTCCCTTAGTTTATTAATGGATGAGGGATATCTGGCATTTTGCGAATCAGATTTTGTAATAATACCTCCTGCTATATTGCTGGGTCATATTACCGGAAAGCCCTGCTTTTTCCTTAATTCCACATTCCCTCATAAAGGTTTGGTGCATGTAGCCCATTGTGCCGCACCCCGGCGGATGGATGGTGTCAACTATGACCCAGCACAAATCCTGGCTCATTTTGAATCTGACTATGGTGCTGCACCAAAAGTTTCACTGCCTGTAAATAAAGAGGTCACCTTTTTTAATCCCGAATACAGCACTAACCGCTGGCTTGGTTTTAAAGGGAACATTAAAAGCAATCCACATTTTGATAGTTGCACTTCTCAACAGATTGTTGAAATCCAGGGAAACTGGAAGAAGTTAAAAAGTGAGGCAAGGGATTCCCATTGGGTTATGGCATTTGGAGATTACCTCAAAGAGGGAGAATATGCTGCCCGCCGGATCGGTGTAAAATGGGAAGATATTTAATAATTATCCTGATTTTTATCTGCAGTGCCCCGGGTGTATTTTTGTAATTCCCGGTGTGGATCAAAGCCTGTTTGTTAAAATTTTAACATTTAGTTGTAAAATAGTTTAATTGTCTGTTAGTTTTTTACGATTCCCGCCTGCTTTGTTTTCTTTGCATAGAAAATAGCTGTGCATGAACCGGCCATCATAATTTTTCGGGAAAACGAAAATTAACCTGGCAGCCCGGTTCAGGCCAATCTGAAAATTATAGAAACGTTTTATGATAGTCATGAAATTCGGGGGTACTTCCCTCGGTAATGCGGAAAGAATAAGGCAGGTTGCCGGATTGATTGAAAGAAACAGCGATTCTTTCGTGGTATGCTCTGCAATGAGCGGTATAACCAACACGCTGGTTGAGATCGCCGGTTTATGGAAGAGCGGCAAATGTGAGAAGGCTGATGACCTGCTTGACGAAATTGCCAGCCACTTCGAGCAGACCTGCTATGATCTCTTCCGTGATACCGAAGCACTGACAAACTCAACCCGGGTGGTCATTGAAATATTTGACCTGATCAGAAACCGGATAAGTGGTGATTATAACCTCCATAAGGAGAACTGGCTCCTGGCACAAGGTGAGATAGTAACTTCGAAGTTAATAGCCCTTTACCTGAACTCTGCAGATATACCGGTCACATGGCTTAATGCGCTGGATTTTATCAGTACAGGTATTGATGGTGAGCCCTCGGTAAGTGATATCCGGGACAGGCTCAATGCGATACTTGGTGAGAATCGTCATGGCCGCTTCCTTACCCAGGGATATATCTGCCTTGATCATGAAGGCAATATCAGTAACCTGAAAAGGGGTGGCAGCGACTATACTGCAACCCTTGCCGGTGCAGCCTTGCAGGCGGTATCAGTTGAGATATGGACAGATATAGACGGGGTCAGGAACAATGATCCCAGAATTGTCGAAAATACTTTCCCGGTAAGGGAACTCTCCTTTGACGAAGCTGCCGAGCTGGCCTATTTCGGTGCAAAAATCCTGCACCCTTCCTGCGTGTGGCCGGCAAGCAGCAACAATATACCTATTCATTTGAGAAACACAATGGAACCGGATGCTCCGGGTACCATCATCCGTTCCGATATTAAGAGGAAAGGTATTACCGCCGTGGCTGCAAAGGATGGGATAACCGTTATAAGGATAAGATCCGACAGGATGCTTAATGCCTATGGCTTTTTAAACCGGATATTTGCCATCTTTGAGAAGTACAGAACCCCCATTGATGTGATAACCACCTCTGAGGTATCGGTCTCTGTAACAATTGACAATCCCTGCCACATAAAAGAAATTGAGTCTGAGCTCGGGAGCCTCGGGTCAGTAAAGACAGAAACCGGTCAGGCTATAGTATGCGTTGTGGGGGATATTCTCGAGCAGCATCAGGACCGTGCAGTAAGGACCCTGGATTCACTCAGGCATTTTAACGTAAAAATGATATCTTTCGGAGGCAGCAGGAATAATATCAGCGTTGTTGTACCCCGGGAGGAGATGAAAGATGTGCTGCGTTCACTGAACAGCTACCTTTTCGGTAACCAGTCCCCAAAACCCGACTCATGGTTGATTTCACAGGCATAAGGACCCCTTTTTACTGTTATGACCTTGACCTGCTCAGGGATACAGTAGATCTCGCTTCCGCGGAAGCGGACAGGTATGGCTATATTATTCACTATGCCATCAAGGCAAATAATGATCCGGTTATTGCGGGGATTATAAGGGACAGGGGAATGGGTGCTGATTGTGTAAGTGGAAATGAGGTGCGGAGATCGATCGAAGTTGGTTTCCCCGTAAGGGGAATAGTATTTGCCGGTGTGGGAAAAACCGATGAGGAGATAAATTTTGCCCTGGATAAAGATATTTTCTGCCTTAATTGCGAATCTGTCGAAGAACTGCAGGTTATAAATGAGATAGCCGGGCGCCGGGGAGAAATTGCACGGGTTGCGCTGAGGATAAATCCTGCTGTTCCAGCCGGTACTCACCGGCATATCACAACCGGCATGGATGAGAATAAATTCGGGATCAGCCTGCCTCATCTGCAGACTGCCCTGGATCTCTGCAGTAACTCTGAAAACCTGGAGTTTCTGGGACTGCATTTTCATATCGGTTCGCAGATCGCATCTCTGGGGCCTTATAGAGAACTATGCGAAAGGGTTAACCTTATCTGGAAGGAATACAATATTGAGGAATACGGAGGATATGTTTTAAACCTTGGAGGTGGTTACGGAATAGATTACAATGATCCGGAAGGCAATCCAATTCCTGATTTTGCATCTTTTTTTGCACTTTTTTCGGATAATCTCAGGCTGCCCGGCGGCACTGAAGTCCATTTTGAGCTTGGCCGGAGCCTGGTGGGACAGTGTGGCAGATTAGTCAGCAGGGTTTTGTATACCAAAAAGGGTGTTGGAAAAAATTTTGTGATAACCGATGCGGGAATGACTGAATTGATGAGGCCCTCACTATACCAGGCTGTTCACAGGATCATCAATATAAGTTCTTCAGGTGAACCCGAAACCTACGATGTAGTTGGCCCGGTATGTGAATCCACAGACGTCTTTGCAAGGGACACTGTTCTGCCCCTTACAAAACGGGGTGATCTGATCCAGATACTTTCCTGCGGAGCCTATGCTGAATCCATGACACTCAGATTTAATCTGCGGGATACCGCGGGATCGGTATATATTTCGAACGGAGAAATAATATCCGTAACCAGGACAGAGGCCATTGACACTTCAGAATCTGTTTCTGCCACTATCGGATAATAGCAGAAAACTGAAGCTTGTTGCGGGTAAAGTCCCTGTTTATTATATATTTGTCCAGATATTATTTTGCATTTAAAAAACCGATAAATATGCAGCTAACATCATTATTCCTGACCGTTAACTGCCGGTACGGTAAATTGACAAAAACAATCAATGGTTTGAATCGCCGGCTGCCCCTGCTGTTTATTATTTTACTCATTGTTTTTTCAGGTTGTTCAGAGAGAGTTGAATGGGTTAGCCCCTATAAGGATATTGACTGGGATAAAGTGATCCGGGCCAGAGCTCAGTTACATACCCATACCACCCGAAGTGATGGATTTTTAAGTCCGCATGCTGTTGTTGACCGTTATCATGATCTTGGTTATGACATACTGGCCATAACAGATCACTGGCTTGTTACATATCCATGGCAGGATTTTTCTGATTTTGAAGTTTCTGCCCGCACATACAGGAGGCAGGATGAAGGAGAGCTCAACGGCCTCCGTCATGAGGATGTATTCGTATATCAGGACCGTGACCCCGGAGTTCTTGGAATGCTTGCCGTGCCGGGCTCCGAACCATCACATACAGGAGAACGGAACCATCATATGGTATCACTTTTTTCTAACGTTTCGGGCAGTGGAATGACTTTTGAAGAAACTCTTACAGCAAATGAGAGGGCCGGGGGACTATTATCCTTTGCTCATCCTGCCAGGAGTACAGAGAGGAACAACAATACCACCCGGGATTATATTTATTATTTTGATAATTATGCCGGTATATACGGGATAGATATATTCACGAGGGCAACTTTCAGGGAACCGGTAAGATGGCCTGTCGGCAAAAAACTGGTAAATGAGATCCTTATGCATTACGGACCGGCAGGATCAGAAGGATGGAGACCGGTCTGGATGACTTCAACAGATGATCTTCACAGGGTTGATGATATTGACCAGGCTTACCAGGTGCAGCTTGTCAGTGATCTCACTCATGAAGATGTATATAACAGTCTAAAGGATGGAGCGTTTTTCTGGGTGGCCAAATCTCCCGAAAGACGATCCCCGGTAATTGAGTCGATTGACTTCGGGAGGACAAAGATAAGGATTACCGGAACCGGTTATGACCATGTCAATTGGTATTTTGACAACCGGATTATTCATACCGGCGATTCATTTGATTATTTCAGGGATGGTTCGGATGAGATATTTTATGTCTATTTTATTGCCTATACTTCCGATTTTTCAATTGAAGATGGAACCGGATCTCTTATTGGAAGCCAGCCCTTTTGGGTATTGAATAACAGGTAGCACGAGACTGTTAATTTGAAAATATGTTAAATATTTAGATATTTCTATGTGTTGGTTTTTTTATTTTAGAATAAATGTTATATTTGTATCCGAAAAATTCATTCCCTCAATAACGGGTTTGATTTATACAGAAGAGCTGAGAGAACAGGCTCAATGAAGCTCTAGCAACCCTCTCACCGGAGAAAAGGTGCTAATACCTGCCCATAGGGGATTATAAACTCATAACCAAATAATATGAACTGTTTTAAGATCAATTATAAGATTTACTTTCCGGGAAGGCCTTCCGCCTCGTTGCCTGCTTTCCTGTTTATTCCTTTCTACCCTTTACTGATACCCAAACATATGTTGATGCGGAGCATGCCTGGCATGCAATGATAAATGATTTTCGCCCTTTTTATTTATAGTTTCGTTTTTAACGTTAACCCCGAACCGGGGTACAAGGTGCGATTATTTAAAATAGTTTATAAATTCTAAAATGTAATATCATGTCTTTTAAGGTAATTAAATTCGGAGGTTCCAACCTTCAGGTTGCAACTGATTTCAGTCGTTGTGCAGAAATAGTAAGCGGGTATGAAGCACCTTGCGTGATTGTTCTTTCCGCTTTTTTCAAGGTGACCGACCATCTGAAAGAGGCTGCCATGCAGGCATCTGAATCGGGTGACTTCCCCCGTATATTTATTGAAGAGTTCTCTGATGCCTGCTTCGAACAGGTAAAGGTGAATATAGACGATGACCTGCTTGTTGATCAGACCGGTAAAGAGTTACAGGACCTGCTTGACAAGCTGACCCGGCTTTTCAGGGGAGTTCATTCCATTGGAGAATTGCCGCCAACAATTTATGATACCATCCTCAGTTATGGTGAAAGGATCAGCGCTGTGATCTTTAACGGTGTACTTCGTTCAAAGAACCTTGAATCATCCCTTTGTCTTCCGGAGGATTTCGGACTGGTGACTGACGGTGAGTTCGGGGCAGCCAGTATAAGGCTGAAGGAGTCATCAAAAAAGATCAAGGGACATTTTACAGGAAAACAGTATTATGTTGTCCCCGGTTTTTACGGGATATCTGATGAAGGTAAAACCACCCTCCTCGGTAGGGGTGGAACCGACTATTCGGCTGCTGCCCTTGCTTACCTGCTTGATGCAGAGAGCCTGGATGTCTGGAAGGATGTTGCCGGGTTCCAGACAGGCGATCCCAAAATTGTCAGAAATCCGGGGACCATTGATTTTCTTTCATACAATGAGGCTGCCGAACTTTCATATTTCGGGGCCAGGATACTTCACCCGCGGACTGTAGAACCGTTGCAGCCAAAGAATATCCCGGTCAGGATATTCAATATAAATTCTCCTTCCAAAAAACCGGGTACGGTGATCGGACCTGATCCGGGGGGGGAGTTTACCGGGCCAAAAAGCATTACTTTCAGCCGGAATTTTTCCGTTCTTAAACTTAAAGGACCGGGTGTTGGTATAAAGCCGGGAGTCCTTGCAAGGGTCGCGGGGATTATGGATTCTGCCGGGGTTAATATCTCTTCTGTTTTTACTTCGCAAACGGCCATATGCTTTCTTTTGCAGGGGAGCGACCTGAAAAAAGCCCGCAAAGCCATAAAGGTTCAGGCTCCTGCATTGATAAGCGATGTGGAGGCCATTTCGGATATTGCCCTGGTAGCCCTTGTTGGAGAGGGAATTACCAGGAAAAAGGGGGTAGCTGCAAAAGCATTTCAGGCTGTTGCCGCTGAAAACATAAATGTTGAGATCATTGCTGCCGGTGCTTCTACAGCGGCGGTCTATTTTGTGGTAAAGGAGAGTGACTGCGAAAGGGCGGTCAGCGCCACGCACGGTCATTTTTACACTGAATGCCTTAATCAGGACTCATACCAGCATTCAGATCTAACATCAGTCGTACTTTAAAAAATAAAACAATCATGGAAAACAATAAAAATTATTCATTTGACACACTGCAATTACATGCGGGACAGGAAGCCGATCCGACAACCGGGTCAAGGGCTGTTCCCATCTACCAGACAACCTCATATGTGTTCAAAGATGCTGAGCATGCCGCTAACCTGTTTGGGCTGAAGGAGTTTGGGAATATCTACACAAGGATAATGAATCCTACCACCGATGTTTTTGAAAAGAGGATTGCTGCCCTGGAGGGAGGGGTTGCTGCTGTAGCTACCGCTTCAGGTCAGGCTGCCCAGTTTACTGCAATTACCAATATACTGGAATCAGGAGATAACCTGGTATCCACCTCCTTTCTTTACGGAGGGACCTATAACCAGTTCAAGGTGCAGTTTAAAAGGCTTGGTATAAAGGTCAGGTTTGTTAGCGGTGACAGGGCCGAGGATTTTGACAGGGCGATTGATGAAAAAACCAAAGCTATTTTTCTCGAGACAATCGGGAATCCTGAATTCAATATACCGGATTTTGAAGCAATTGCCGATGTTGCAAAAAAACATGATATTCCCCTGATCGTTGATAATACATTCGGGGCGGCCGGTTATCTTTTCAGGCCCCTGGAACACGGAGCCAACATAGTCGTTGAGTCCGCTACAAAGTGGATCGGCGGCCACGGTACATCTATTGGTGGCGTTATTGTGGACGGAGGCAATTACAACTGGGGCAACGGGAAGTTCCCCCAGTTTACTGAACCTTCGGAAGGGTATCACGGACTGGTTTTCTGGGATGTTTTTGGCACTGACGGTCCTTTTGGTAATATTGCTTTCAGTATACGCGCGCGTGTTGAAGGCCTCAGGGATTATGGCGCCTCACTCAGCCCCTTTAATGCCTTTCTGCTGCTTCAGGGACTGGAGACTCTTTCCCTGAGGGTCCAGCGTCATGTAGACAACGCCCTTGCCGTTGCAAAATGGCTTGAAGGCCATCCCCGTGTTGAAAAGGTTAATTATCCCGGATTGGAATCAAGTCCCTATAATTCACTGGCCCGCAGATATCTCAGGAATGGTTTCGGCGGAGTGCTGTCGTTCATTATCAGGGGTGG
>SLOS01000226.1 GCA_007132365.1 Bacteroidales bacterium
GACCTTGGAATAAATTACATTGATACAGCTGCTTCATACGGTCGCGGACAAAGCGAGCTTAATATCGGAAGGGTAATGAAAACACGTCGTAGTGAAGTTTGGCTGGCCTCCAAAACACATGATCGCACATACGATGGATCGATGCGCCTGCTTGAAGAGAGTTTGACAGCTTTACAAACTGATCATCTGGATGCCTGGCAACTGCATAATGTTCAGAGAAAAGATCAACTGGATCAGATATTTGCCGGTAACGGAGCCATCAAAGCCATGGAGAAAGCAAAATCGGAAGGCATGGTTCGTTACACTGGCATTTCAGGGCATTATGAGCCATTGATTCTTATAGATGCTATGAACATGTATCCTTTTGATCAGTTGTTATTAGCCCTCAACGCTGCAGATATTCACTATTTGAGCTTCAAAAATTACCTCCTTCCCGAAGCCCAGAGAAAAGGAATTGCAACTATCGGGATGAAAGTTGCAACCCGCGGGCGGATGCTTTCAACCTGGACCCCGCCACCCCTTGACGAGCAACCGGCAAGGTTGGCAACCACAAGGCCGGGGACTGTAACGATAAAGGAGGCATTGAAATATAACATGAGTCTTCCTGTCAGTACTACAATAATCGGGGTTGATAATATAGCCCAGCTTGAAGAGGATGTTAAAATTGCCTCTGAATTTTCACCATTGTGTGAAGCCGAAATGAAAGAGATTGAATTTAAAACACTGCCTATAGTCCGGCAGGGGTTATATTTCCGGCGCTGGGATATGGGGGCGTGAGGAATTTATAACAGCTCCTCGATCATCTGTTCAATTGTCTCAATCCCTATCCTTTTGGCAATGATGGTTTTATCAGAATCCACTATATACATGGTAGGTGTGCTGTATATATCATAATAATGACGGAAGTAGGTCTCGTTCCGGGGGTCAAAAACATTTATCCAGTCCAGGTTGTTGGAGCTGATATATTCGTTCCATTCTTCGATATCATCGTAAATATATACAGCAAATATCTTCAGTCCCTGATCCCTGTATTTGTTATAAAGCTTGTTCAGCCTTGGAGTGACAACCTTGCAGTGCCCACATGCCGGTTCATAGAAATAGATGATTACATATTCAGCATCTGTTTCGTGAAGGCTTGTAAAATTTCCTTCAGGGGTTCTCATTTTCATTTCTGCTGCAGTACGGCCTATAAGATTAGGTTTTATGCGTTCAACCCTTTCACGCAGCTTTTCAATTGTCTCTTCATTCACCCAGAAAGCTTCCCCGCTAAGGTAATATCTTTCGGCAAGCTCAACAAAAACCTCATCAAGCCCCATAATGTGTGATCTCTCATAATGATTCAGCAGGTAGACAACTACATATTGAAAGACCTTGTCGTCGGCTTTGGACAGCTCAATTATCCTTACTGCTTCAGGAATGATTGAATCAGGATGCTGTATCAGGATCCGGGTGAAAAAATGCTCCAGTTTATTGTGAAGTACAGGAGTTCTTAAAAGCCGTTCATCTGAAAAGTCTATGTTGTCGAAAAAATGTCTTTTATTGTACTCATATCCCATGGTCCATCTCAGTGAATCGGGGTTTTTCGCATCTTCGGGAATTTCAAAGTGGGGGATTACTGGATTTTGCATGGCCCGGATCATATTGGCAATAAGGGTTCCCGGATTTTGATCGATGACTGAGTTCCAGTAATCCTGAACTTCCTGATCCAGCGCCATTCCTTTTGCCTGAAGATATTTCACAGAATCGGGATTGCTGCGGTTTGTTTCGGTTCTCTGCCGAACAGCTGAGGACAGATTTTGCTTTTCACCCATAAACAGGTGATATTCCATGAATTGCTGGTTTTCTTCAGATCCTTTTACCTGCATATTGCGGACCGGTTCTTCAAGGCTGGTCTCTATACTGAAATCCTGTTCACGGTCAATCAGAAGTTCAAAATAATTCATCTCTGGCATTACCACAAGATAAATTCCTCCGGGAAGCGCTTCATCACCACTGAATACACCCGCTCCGCGGGAATCAACCTGTATGGTGTCTTTAATATACTTCCTGTTTCCGAAATGATAAGCCAGAAGCAGGGTCGTATCCTGCAATCCGTCAATCCTGACCCTGATATTATAGCCTGAAGAGTATAACGTAGAAGCTGTTGCAATCAATATTACAACAAGAACCATCATCTTTTTCGATCTGCACATTTAGTAATTAATATTAATTTGTACTTTTAGTTGTGACACTGCAAAAATAACACCAACAATTGAAAATATTCAGAATATTGCGGTTTTTCAGCTCCGGCGAACCTGAGTAACCTGAAACAGGTGTATCCATTCTATCGAACCTGTCTGTAAAGCGAAATCAGCTTATGCCTTTCTTTTTCCCAGTTCAGGGTATCCGCAGCTATTTGAAGGTTTTTCTTCCAGTTTTTTTCGGGCGTGCCGAATAAGATCGAATTAATAGATCCGGCTATCCCTTTCGGGGAATAATCTTGTGCGATCAACCCAATTTCATATTTTTCAACAATATGTCTCAATTCGGGCAGATCTGAGACCAACACCGGAATACCCGCCATTATGTAATCGAAAAGCTTGTTTGGCAGACTATAGCGGTAGTTGAGATTACTGTCCTTGTCCAGCGAAAGTCCGAGATCACAAATGCCCGTTAGCTGCATTAATTCTTTATATGGCAGCGGAGGAATAAATACGACCTTTTTCTGAATGGAGGTTTCGCGGATTTTAGTCTGTAATTCAGGAATAACATCTCCCTTTCCGGCAATAACCAGTATTGCATTATCAATATACCGCATGGCCTCCACAGCTTCTTCCGCCCCCCTGTCGCGATTAATACCAGCCCCCTGGAGGATAATCAGCTTTTTGTTTTCCGGAAGGCCAAAAAAGGCGGGGGATACTGCAGCTTTACCTATCCACTTTTCAGGCACGTTCCGGATAATCCGGATATCCTTTCCGTACTTTTCCTTATAGGCAAGGGCAATGGACCTGTTAACCGTTATTATATGGCGGAGCTTTGGGAATATAAGCTTTTCAATTGTTTCCCATATCTTTTTAACCGCCGGGCGGCCTGTCAGTTCGGGAACCTCAGTAAAGTATTCATGAGTGTCATAAACCAGCGGTTTGCCTCTGATCCGGGATGAAAGGAAGTTGGCCGGCAAAGTGTCCAGGTCATTTGCATGCATGATATCGCAAGGAGTGAAAAGCAGGAATGTAAACAGCCTTATATTATATTCGGCATAAAACAGCACTCCTTTGTTAAACCAGTGCCTTACACGTCTGGTTTTCCAGGGCATATCATCCAACGGTAAACTCCCTCCCAGGATCCTTCCGGTAAGCAAAATATCATAACCCTCATCATGTAATGCGCTGCAATGCCGTTTAACCCTCTGGTCGGTTGCCAGATCATTTGTTGCAGAAATAATTATTCGTTTTTGTCTCATTGGTATGAAAAGGTACCTGGAAATCGATCATTGTTAATTTATGGTTTGTAAAGATATTTAAAATACATTAAATTAATTTAAAATCATTCTTAATAATAATCGTAATACCTATATTTACAGTGGTTTTAGACTAATATTGTATTTTTGTTTATTTTTTATTTAAAAAAATTAAACAATATTATATTTTCAATGTTTATATGCCGTAACTTGTACAACAGAAAACAATAATCAAAAATTAATAAACATCATTAATTTAATGAATTAAAATAGTTAATCTAAAATCTTAAATAATATGAAAACGATAATTAATAAACTGAAGAAACACCTGCTTGTATCATCTCTACTTATCTCTGCCGTAACAATGTCCGCTGCTGATCTCAGATATCCTTCTGCGCCTCAATTTAATAACATTAATCTAACCTCCATGTATGTTGAGTTTTTGTCCGGAAATATAAATGAAACAGCACTTGAAATGGAGAAGTGGATGTACGATATTTCTTACTGGAACTATTCGTGGATTGCTGAGGCTGATGACCCAGAGGTTCTAATCGAGGATTGGATGGCTGATGCCTCTTACTGGAACTATTCGTGGATTGCTGAGGTTAATGACCCAGAGGTTTTGATAGAGGAGTGGATGGTTGATGCCTCTTACTGGAACTATTCGTGGATTGCTGAGGTTAATGACCCAGAGGTTTTGATAGAGGAGTGGATGTCAGACCCGGATCACTGGAGGCTCACCACTAGACATGATTGTGCAAGGCTTAATGAAGCAGCTGTCCCCGAAAAAAGTATGAGAATTAATGATTGGATGAAGGATACAGGTAGATGGATTACCGGAAGCTGACCGGTCATAATAATATTAATCAATATAATTAAGAGGTTGTCTCAGAAGGGGCAGCCTCTTTTTCTTCCAGTCTGCTTCCAGTCTATAAACCAGGTTCTCTCCCCAGACAGCTTATTTTATTAATTATCCTTCAGATCACCTTATTGATGGTTAATTTTTCGATCCTTTAGTTTCCGGCGGAGTGAATTTAGCCTGATTCTTTTTATCTTTGCATCCTTTAATTACAACCTGTTAATTTCATCCTGGTGAAAATGCGAATTGAGAATATCATTACCGGTGCGGTAAAACGGTTTTTTATCGAGAAAGAGCTTCCTCTTTCCGACACCTCATCTGTTCAACTTCAAAAAACCCGCAGGGAGTTTAAGGGGGATATCACCCTTGTGGTATTTCCCTTTGTCAGACTGATGAAAAAATCACCAGATGAGGCTGCAGAAGACCTGGGCCTCTACCTGTCAGGGCTGCCTGAAATTAAAAGCTATAATGTAATCAAAGGATTTCTTAATCTTGAGATTGAACACACCTACTGGACCGGATTTGTAGCTGAAGCGGCTGCTAATGATAAATATGGCGTGAAGGCTCAGCAGGGCAAGAGAGAAACGGTACTGGTGGAATTTTCCTCTCCAAATACCAATAAGCCTTTACATTTGGGACATATACGGAATAATCTGCTGGGATACAGTATTTCCCTTATTCTTGAGGCCAACGGCATGAATGTTAAAAAGGTTAATCTGGTAAATGACAGGGGTATTCATATATGTAAAACCATGCTTGCATGGCAGAAATGGGGTGAAAACAAATCTCCCGCTGATACAGGAGTAAAGGGTGATCATTTTGTTGGCGATATGTATGTGAGATTTGAAAAAGCATACAGAAATGAGGTTGATGAACTGGTTAAGGGTGGAATGAGTGAGGATGAAGCCAGGGTCGAAGCACCACTGATTAAGGAAGCCCGGGAAATGCTGAGAAAATGGGAGGCTGATGATCCTGCTACAACTGAATTGTGGAGGAGAATGAATGGATGGGTGTACCAGGGGTTTGATATAACTTATCGGAGACTGGGGGTTTCTTTCGATAAAATTTACTATGAATCTGAAACATATCATACCGGTAAAACCATAGTTGAGGAAGGGCTTAAAAGATCGGTACTGAAAAAAAAGGAAGATGGTTCGGTTTGGGCTGACCTTACGGGGCGCGGACTGGATGAGAAGCTGCTGCTGCGCTCCGATGGAACATCAGTGTATATAACACAGGACCTGGGTACTGCAGTTTTGCGCCAGAAGGACTATAATGCCGGCAAGATGTATTATGTTGTCGGAAATGAGCAGGATTACCATTTTAAGGTGCTTTCGCTTATTCTGGATGAGCTTGGCTATGACTGGGCAGATTCGCTGGAGCATATATCCTATGGCATGGTTGAGCTTCCCTCGGGTAAAATGAAATCCCGTGAGGGAAAAGTGGTTGATGCGGATAACCTTATTGATGAAATGATTGAAACAGCAGGCAAGCTTTCAGATGAGCTTGGGAAACTTGACGATCTGACAGAAGGAGAGAGGAAGGACATTGTAGATACCATAGCAATGGGCGCTCTGAAGTATTTTATTTTAAAGGTAGATCCTAAAAAAAATATGATTTTCAATCCGGAGGAGTCGATTGATTTTAATGGCAATACAGGCCCTTTTATCCAGTACACTCATGCAAGAATATGTTCATTGCTTAAAAAATCTGCACAACGGGGAATATTGCCCGGTAATTATGATTTTTCGGGTATTACACTGAGCGATAAGGAGAAAAGGGTCGCTGCGTTACTACACGAATTTCCACCTGTTGTTCAAGAAGCAGGAAGAAGCTGTAGTCCGGCTCTTATTGCAAACCTTGTTTATGACCTGTCAAAGGAATATAATCAATTCTATCATGACCATCAGGTAATCAGGGAGGAAAACATGTCTTTAAGGGATTTCCGTCTGTTACTTACTGCATTGACAGGCGATGTGATCAGAAAGGGGATGGGCCTGCTTGGGATAATGGTGCCTGAAAAGATGTAATCACCGCAGGTGACAAGATATCAATGAATGAAGGTTGCTCTGTCCGAGGTTTGGCAAAAGCAGTTGTAATATTTAATTTTGTTGTAATAACAGAAAAAATGATTGATAATGTTTGAAAATTTAACCGAAAAGCTTGAAAATTCCTTTAAACTGCTTAAAGGCGAGGGTTATATAACGGAAATCAATGTTGCAGAGACCCTCAAAGAGGTCAGAAGGGCGCTTCTTGATGCTGACGTAAACTATAAAATAGCCAAGAGTTTTACAGATACTGTAAAGGAAAAGGCACTCGGACAGAATGTACTTTCTTCGGTAAAACCCGGGGAAATGCTTGTCAAAATAGTTCATGATGAACTGTCCTCCCTCATGGGGGGACAGATGGAGGATATTAATATAAAACCAAATCCGGCTGTAATACTTGTCGCCGGTTTGCAGGGTTCCGGGAAAACCACATTTTCCGGTAAGCTTGCCAGGTTTCTTAAATCAAAAAAAGGCAAGAATCCGCTTCTTGTTGCGGGTGACGTTTACCGGCCTGCTGCCATAGAGCAGTTAAAGATTCTGGGTGAGCAGATTGATGTACCCGTATATACTGAAGAGGGTAACCAGCAACCTGTCAAAATTGCCAAATCAGCTGTCCTGCATGCCAGGCAGCAGGGACACAACCTTGTGATAATAGATACCGCCGGCCGCCTCGCCGTTGATGAGCAGATGATGAATGAGATCTCTGCTGTTAAAAAAGCTGTGAACCCGCATGAGGTTCTGTTTGTTGTTGATGCCATGACCGGTCAGGATGCAGTTAATACAGCAAAAGCTTTTAACGACAGACTCGATTTTGACGGTGTTGTACTTACCAAACTCGATGGTGACACAAGGGGTGGAGCTGCCCTTTCAATCCGCTCGGTGGTCAATAAACCCATCAAATTCGTCGGTTCAGGTGAAAAACTGGAAGCCATAGATGTTTTCCATCCTGAAAGAATGGCAGACAGGATCCTGGGTATGGGCGATGTAGTAACGCTCGTTGAGCGTGCACAGGAACAATTTGATGAGGCAGAATCGAGGAAACTGCATAAAAAGATTGCAAAAAACCAATTTAACTTCGATGATTTCATTTCGCAGATTCAGCAGATAAAAAAGATGGGTAACCTTAAGGAGCTGGCCAGTATGATACCCGGTGTCGGTAAAGCAATGAAAAACCTGGATATTGATGATGATGCCTTCAGGGGAATTGAAGCCATAATTAAATCAATGACCCCGGAGGAGAGAGAAAATCCCGCCATTATTAACGGCAGCAGAAGAAAGAGAATTGCTGACGGAAGTGGAACCACCATACAGGAGGTTAACCGGCTTATCAAACAATTTGACGAAACCAGGAAAATGATGAGAATGATGACCAGCGGAAAGAAAGGCGGAAAAATACCAAAGGGTATGCCTATGATGGGACGTTAAACCATTATTTAAATACAATCACTTAATATATTGCTGTACATGATTTTATTAGATGGAAAGAAAATATCTGCTCAAATAAAGAACGAGATTGCCTCTGCGGTTAACGGGATGGAGAAGTCCGGTCAGAAGATACCGCATCTTGCTGCGATTATAGTTGGCAGTGACGGTGCCAGTGAGACTTATGTTGCCCATAAGGTAAAAGCATGTGAGCAGGTCGGTTTTAGATCCACTCTTGTCCGCCTGACAGAAAAAGTGCAGCAAAAGCTCCTTCTTGAAAAAATTGATGAAATAAATGAAAATGCCGATATTGATGGTGTTATTGTGCAATTACCTTTGCCTGCCCATATTTCGGAAGAAAGGGTGATTGAGAGAATAAAAGTGGAAAAGGATGTGGACGGATTTCATCCGGTCAATGTCGGGAGACTGTTCATTAATCAGCCCTCATATATTTCTGCAACACCCAATGGTATAATTGAGCTGATAAAAAGATATAATATAGAAACCTCCGGTAAACATTGTGTAATCCTCGGCAGAAGCAATATTGTCGGTAAACCTATGGCTGTATTGATGGCCCGTAAGGGCTATCCCGGTGATGCTACAGTAACTATCTGCCACAGCAGGACAAAAGATATTGAGGATTTGTGCCGCCAGGCAGATATCCTGATAGTGGCAATGGGTAAGGCAGAATTTGTAACTGCGGGCATGGTAAAGGACGGGGCTGTTGTAATCGATGTTGGCATTACCAGGGTTAAATCAGATAAAACCAGGTCCGGCTGGAAATTACTGGGAGATGTCAAATTTGATGAAGTTGCTTCCAAATGCAGTTATATAACCCCTGTGCCCGGGGGAGTAGGACCAATGACAATAGTATCCCTTCTTAACAATACAATGAAAGCTGCAAAAAAAGAAATATACAAATTGTAATCTTTCCCTTTTTCCGGTTATCCCAAATGCAGCCTTCGATTTATAAAAACATACCTTTGGAAATCAAGAAGTAACAGGTTATTACTAAGTATACTTGCTGTATCGTATTACCGGTGTTCCTGCATGGTACCAATCTCAATATTTCAGCATTAAAACTATAACTTTCCGGATTTGAAATTAAATTATATATTTACGAAAATAATACAGTCAGCAGGCTTTTAATGAGCCAACTCCGGAAACCTCGCAATTAAGGCTTGATGATCAAATAAACTATTAATTCATCAAATTTTAATAATTTGGCTACATCTATTTTTAACTAAACTCTTGAAAATGCTATGAATAATAAAACGTGGTCTTTAGAATCCTTTCAGGAATATTCAAGGAGGTATCTTGTTGGCGGTATCTCCTCAAATTTCAGGAATAACCCTTATACCTCCTTGCCGATGTATTTATCCGGAGCGGATGGAGCATATCTTACAGATATTTCTGGTAAAGAGTATCTGGACTTTTTTATGGGCCATGGTGCCGTTTTGTTAGGGCATAACCGTAAAGAGGTTAAGGATGCAATTGTTAAAGCCTTGGACTACGGGTTTACGGCGGAGTTTGATGATTTACGAACTGCAGAACTGGCCAAACAGATTACTGAAATAATACCTGGTGCTGAAAGGGTCCGTTTTACCAACAGCGGAAGTGAGGCCACTTTGTTGGCTATGCGAATGGCACGTGGCATTAAAGGGCGGGAAAAAATTGTTCGTATTGACGGACATTTTCACGGAGTACATGACTATGTTTTATTTAATAATCTTGCCGGTCTTTCTGATAAAACCAACACCGGAGACCGGCAATCAGAAATTCATCTTTTTTCCAGCGGCATTCCCAAAGCAGTTATCGAATCCCAGATCATCATTCCCTGGAACAACCTGAATGCTTTTGAAAGAATTGTAAAAAATCATGCACACGAAATTGCCGCTATTCTGATGAACCCGATTGATTACAATAACGGATGCATTACAACCACAAGCGAATATTTACAAGGCATTGTCAGGATTGCACATAAAAATGACATTATTGTGATTTTTGATGAAATCCTCTCCGGATTCCGGACCGGACTTTCCGGTGCGCAGGGATATTATGAGGTAACACCGGATATCACATTAATAGGTAAAGCGCTTAGCAATGGAGTGCCGCTCGCGGCAATAGTGGGGAAGGATGAATATATGTCCAAAATCATGGATAAAGATTTACCGGTTATTCATGGTGGAACTTTTTCCGGGAACCTTTTGGGAGTAAGTGCAGCCCTGGCTTCCCTCGAAATAATGAAAAAACCGGATTTCTACTCCGGTCTGTTTTCCGTGGCACACTATTTTTATGAGAACCTGCAGAAATTATTTGATGATTCGGATATTCCAGCCATAGTACAGCACCTGGGTTCCAACTTTTTCATTTATTTTGGCACCAGGGAGCCGGTGACTGATTATCGGCAATTTGATTCCCTCAATTGGTCGATGATGAAAAATTTTGTACATAATTGCATTAAGGAAGGCCTTTATTTTCATACGGATTTTACGGTCTCCGCTGCACATACAATGAAAGATATTGATGAAGCACTTGGCAAGATTGAAAAAATAATTAAATCCGGTGTTCTTCATTAGCCTGAGGTCACATTGCATTTAGTGTTCATTTGTTGTTGAAAAAAAATGCTGAAATTGAGACTCTTTATTATGATTATGATGGTACATTTATTTTTTTATGTTAAATTGTCAGTGTCTTACCTTGCATTATCATTTTATCATTAAAAGCATCATTTATATTTTGTAAGTTTGCCGGTTGATTAAAGCTATCATGAAAGAAGAAAAGGATCATTATTACAATAACAGTGAATTAATGGATCTGGTGAAGCGGTACGAAGAAATGATATTAAACGGCACCAGTTACTATTTCGATGTGGATGATTTTGAGGAGATAATTGATCACTATCTTGACCTTGGCAGATTGGGACGGGCATACAATGTTGCCCGGCATGCCCTCATGCAACATCCGTCATCAACTTCAATTCAGCTCAAAAGTGCTGTGATACTGAATGAAAAATCACAGCCCCTTGAAGCATTGAGGATTCTTAGGACCATAGAAAAAATAGAAATTTACAACCCTGAGGTTTACTATACAAAAGGGGTTGCATTTAACCTGCTGGGACAACTTAAAGATGCTGTAAAGCAGTTCAATAAAGCCATTATACTAACTGATGAGGGAAAAGCCGACATGATTTTCAGTATTGCAATGGTATTTGAACATAAGAATAAGTTCAGGATAGCCTTGAAGTACCTTTTGCAGGCTTATGAAATTGAACCCTTTAACTTGTCCTACATTTACGATATTGCGTATTGTTATGAGAGAGTTGACAAACTGGATAAAGCTCTCGAGTTTTACAACAGGTTCCTGGATATTGATCCTTTTTCAGAAAATGTCTGGTATAATATTGGTGTTTTATACAACCGGCTGGAAGATTATGATAAAGCCCTTGATGCCTATGAGTATGCAATCTCACTGGATGAGGAATATGCATCTGCATATTTTAACAAAGCCAATACACTTGCCAACAGAGGAGATCACAGGGATGCCATAGCCGTTTATAAGGAGTTGCTATACCTTGAAGAAAATAACGAACAGGTTGTCTGTTATATAGGAGAGTGTTATGAGAAAATGGAGGAATGGGATAAAGCTCTCGAATATTACCGTAAAACCCTTGTTATTAATCCCGACTTTGCTGATGCCTGGCTTGGGTCAGGTATGGTAATGTACGCAAGGGGTTCTTATCGTGAAAGTCTCTATTGTGTTGAAAAGGCGCTGGGTTATTTTCCGGAGAATCCCGAATACCTGTATTCACTTGGCAATGTTTATCTGAAACTTAAACGTCCCCACGATGCAATTGACGCCTACCGGAAGGCCGTTGGGTACGACCCCAGGGACTTTGATTCATGGATTAATCTTGCGGAAACCTATCTTGATATCAGGGAAAATGAGAAGGCCATCCGGATCCTGGAAGAGGCTTCAGTTATAAATCCCGGAATAGCTGTTTTAAATTACCGGCTGGCAGCATACTACTTCATGAATGGAGAAAAGGAAAAGGCAAACCATTTCCTGAGAATTGCCCTTGCACTGGATTTTGATCTGCATAATGATTTTTTTGCCTATTATCCCGCAGCTGAGAGACTTGCATCCGTAAGAAAGCTAATAGATGCCTACCGGAAAAAATGATGGGATTAATTTAATTTTTTATTTATATGAACTTTCATATCCCTCACATTCCTAATAGGTTAAAGAAACCTAGAGAGAGTGGTATTACTATGATGATGGATAAGGGGCTCAGTGTGAAGGAGGCTGAGGAATTTGTTAAATCGTCTGGAGAGTTTACTGATTTTGTTAAGTTGGGCTTTGGTACTGCTTTAATTACCAGGGATCTGGATACAAAATTAAGAGTTTACCGTGAAGGGAACATCAGGCCATATTTTGGAGGAACATTGTTTGAGATATTTTACTTACGAGGGATGTTCGATGAATTCAGGAAATTCATTTCCGGATATAACCTTGATCTGGTTGAGATATCAGACGGCACCGTGAGTATCGATCATGAAATAAAGCTTGAATTTATAAATATCCTTTCAAAGGATATGCAGGTATTGTCTGAGGTGGGGTCCAAAGTTTCCGGAGTAATAATCCCGGTAGAAAAGTGGGTAAGTATGATGAAAACTGAATTGCAGGCAGGTTCATGGAAGGTTATTGCAGAAGCAAGGGAGAGTGGCACTATAGGTATATATAATGCAGATGGCTCTGCAAATATTGAGCTTGTTCGCGATATTACCGGTAATATTGACCACCATAATGTCATCTGGGAAGCACCATTAAAAAACCAGCAGGTGTACTTCATCAAAATGTTGGGAGCCAATGTGAACCTTGGAAATATTGCCCCTGGAGAGGTATTTGCTATGGAAGCACTGCGTCTTGGGCTCAGGGGTGATACTATTATGGATTTCATTCCGGAAAAGCCAGATTGAAACTAGTACCAGATTATATATTTTCTTCCTGATCATATCATGCACAAATATTTCAGGGAATACCTGATTCTTACGTTAAAAGGCTTTGCAATGGGGGCAGCAAATGTGATTCCCGGGGTATCCGGAGGTACCATTGCGCTAATCACCGGGGTTTTTGAAAAACTTATACACTCCCTCAGGTCGATCGATCATATTGCTCTATCCTTATTGTTTAAGGGGCGATTCAGAACCTTTTCATCACGAATAAATTTTTCGTTTCTCCTTGCGGTTTTTTCCGGTGCGGTACTTAGCGTTTTTTCGCTGGCAAGGCTTTTGGCCTATCTTTTCGATAATTTCCCTGTATTTATATGGGCTTATTTTTTTGGCCTGATTGCGGCATCAATATATTTTGTAGGAAGAGGCATCGAGAAATGGACATTTACAGTTTTTATTATGTTTGCTGCCGGAGCATTTCTTGCTGCCTGGATTTCTACCATGAGTCCGGCAGAGGGGAATGAAAATACTCTATATCTTGTTCTTTGTGGCATGGTCGCTGTATGCAGCATGATACTCCCCGGTCTTTCCGGCTCATTCATTTTGATATTGATGGGAAATTATGAGCTGGTAGCCATTGAGGCAATAAATGAATTGAGGATTGATGTTCTGGCTCCCGTATTTATAGGGATAGTTGGGGGGCTCCTGATTTTTTCACATTTTCTTTCCTGGATCTTCAGGAATTTCAGGAACCATACTCTTTCGGTGCTTACCGGATTTATTGCCGGATCACTTTTAATTTTATGGCCATGGAAAGACCCCGTATACAGGCTGGATGAATTTGGCAGGGTACTCACCAGGCCCGATGGCAGTCCGGTTATACAGAATTATCAAAGATTCCTGCCAGATTCTTTATCCTCAGAAGTTATTATTGCCGTTGCGCTTATGATATCAGGGTATCTAACCATATGGTTGATTGAGAAAATAGCTGAAAAGAGGCCAAATACAGAAAAATAATACATACTTAAAGTTCTGTATTGATTAAACTTGAATGCAGTTGTTTTACCTTTAGCTTTAATTTTTTCAGGTACTATATGAGATTTAAATTACTGAACTAGGACCGGTTATTTTTCATGGATTGAAAAGCAAAATATTCGGATCATAAATTAGTAATGCATTGCTAAACAGTTTGATAACTGTACCTTATAAGATTTAATTTGCAGGATGCCTGTTGCTTACAGGTTGACTCCTTCCATGGATTTTTCGAGTTCCCTTGCGGTTTTAAGAAATTCATCTACATTCATCTCTTTGAAATACAGCATTCCGTGCGTTGATCTTATTCGCGGACTTTGGTTCTGGTAGAAATAGTTCTTGCCAAGTAGCAGCTGAATGATCTTTAACTGATCAACCCATGTATTTTTTGTCAGTTCACTGAATTTACCATCATGCTGGTAACTTGGGAAAGATGCATCAACCTGGCTCAGATAGCAATTGGTGAATGAATCTTCAAGCACTGCCATTGCATTAAGCGAAACTGGTACTATCACATTTGCCTCAGCAGGATGAAACCGGTACCAGACATTCCTGTATCCCCATATTCGAAGGCTGGACAGGTCTGTTTCTTTTTGCCATAATCTTACTGCGTCTGCAATTGCCTGTAAAACTTTGTAGTGGGTGTCAGGCCCGCTTCCCTCAGGGTCAAAAGCAAGACTTATTACACTGGGGTTTATCTGTTTAAGCTTCTCGAGGATAGGCTTTACGTCTCTGTTCCTTTCCGGTTGGGCGGTAAAAACATCCCCGGTATAGAAACCAAGCCGGAGATGATGTACATTTTTAACCTGGATGCCAAAGTGAGCCCAGACAAGCTCTTCCTCAAACTCCCTTATCATTCCCTTGAGTGTCTGAATATCCGGGGGATTCTTCTCCCCGTCATAACTTCTCCTCAGGATAGCAAGTGTGTCATCAATTTGGTTTCTTAAATCTTCTTTGTCTTTTAACTTATAGATAACAACTAATGCCCTTATTATCCTGTGGGCTAAACCTCTTCTTCTTTCAAACGGCTCTCCTGATGCAACCTTATTGAGAAAGTGATATACATCCTTGTCCCATTTGAGACTGTAACCTATCTCAAAGAAGTCAGGATAATCAGCCATTTGAATCAAGCCATTGTTAAGGAAGCGTTTTGTGTCTTCAAGTGCGTCTCTTAGAAACTGATTGGTTACTGCAGTAAATCCGGAGGTGAGGACTGAGAAGAAGGCATGGTTGCTTTCATTCCTGAGAAGTCTGTGTATATGGGGAAGTATTCCAAGCATTATATCATCATGATGCGGGCCGGTATGATAATAAATCTGGTTGGTTTCATTTTCCATGCCCTTTTGCATCTTTTGCAAAATAGAATCAATAACTGACTTTACTGTTGTTTCATCCAGATTGGGTATCAGACTGCAGTATTTATCTTTTTTCAAATCATTTATGGTAAGATGGTGGCCGTACCTGTCCAGTTTACCGCATATATCAATAATTGCTTTTTCGGTTTTTTCATGGGTCCATTCACCTGTTTTATAGAATAATTCAATACTGTCCTCAAGCATTGAGGCAGCACCGGATGTTAGATAGAATCTTGAATTTTTCAGTTTATGAAGTGCGGTTGCAGGATAAATGTTTGAAATTTCTTTTTCCAGTGCGTCCTTAACTACCGGTGCTTTTGCTTCACCTGCTGCAAAGACAATGGCGACAGCCCTTGGGTTATATGTAATTGTCTGAAGTCCAATGGTTATCACCAGGCGGTTTCTTGATATTTCGATTCCTCCAAGATCCCCGGCAGCAACAGCCTGGGTTTCAAAATTGGTAGCTGTCAGCCTGGTTGTTGAATGATGATCTGAGCCCCGTGTATTGAAAGCAATATGACCGTCAGGCCCTATGCCTCCGAGAAAAAACCCGATTCCACCCTTCTCCCGGATGGCTCTTTCGTATTTTGTGCACCAGTTATCTATTGAAAATATTGCTTGCTGCTGAAGTGATTCAAATGCCGTCTTTGCCTCTCTGTATCTAAGGGACAGGTCGACATGATTGTCAGGGAAGACTTCAGAAAAATGTTTTCCTTCCGGCAAAGGTATTTGGTCGGAATTTATCAATAAGGCATTTTCAGGCTTTATCCCAAAGCCTTTTATATAGTATTCGTTTACGTAGTGATAGAAACTATTGTGCTGTGTTGATTTAATGGGATAGAATTCATCAATCTGCACAAAATGAAGATTGCTGAAATCAGGTCTTTTCCTTGCTGGAAGGCTGTATTTTTTTCGCAGTTCCTTAATCTGCCTGTCTTCCCAGTTATCAACGATTCGTTTTGTCCATTTAATGAAATATTCCGGTGTTTTTCCGGTTGGCAGACTGATAACTCCTCCGGGGTTTTCCGAAACCCACTCAATAAACCTGAGAGCAGTAAAAAGTCCGAGTTTCGGAAAGTTGTCCACAGTGATATAAGGGATCCTGGTGGTTATTTTTTTACACCTGCACTGTTTAAAAAAAGATTTCTCAACTGGAGAAAAATTGATTTTTTCCATTATTTAAAAGTTTACACATTTTTTCAGAAAAGATCACTGATTTCTTAAATGTGATCAGCGATCGAAAATACAAATTTTTAAGGAGAATCGCATATATGTCTTAACATATTACATATGTAACCAAATAATAATAGAAATTGACAGAAATGTTTTGTAAATTACTGTGTAATAATAAACGGATTATCAGTATTATATAAAATCTATTTAAAGTAATAATTAAATATAATTTCATTATTTCGTTACATAAGTTAATTTATTGCCTGATTATTAAGTTTTAATTACTGCATATCAGTCGCATATTATATTAAAATGAATATTTACTTTAATTAAAAAATTTAATAAACAATTAGTCAGAATTACATGTGTAATTTCAAGAATGTTACATATGTTAAATCAAATGTTTTTACATTTGTATATTGTTCGTGTATAAGAATAATTACAAATATTAAATATTTAGTATGCTATGAAGGACAGGTTACTAAAATTTTTAAACAGTCAGCAGTTATCATCTGCCAGGTTTGCAGAGATTATAGGCGTCCAACCCTCTGGTATTTCGCATATTTTATCAGGTAGAAACAAACCGGGATTTGATTTTATACAGAAAATACTTACCAGTTATCCTTCACTAAATGCTGAATGGCTAATAATGGGAAAGGGTAGCATGCTAAAGAGTGAGAATCTCCAGGGAGATCTTTTTTCCGGGGAATATTACCGAACTGAAAGCCAATCAGAGAAAGATAAAGAAATATCCGGGAATCAACTGGAGGGCAAACATACCGGTACCGGAGATAAATCTGATATGGAAGATACATATGTAAACAAATTGGATGCCGAGGAAGATTACAAAAGTAAATTTAATGTTCCGGACAGCATTACGAATGTGAATAAAGGTAAAATAATTCAAAAAATTGTTATTTTTTATTCTGATAAAAGTTTTTCTGAATATTTGCCTGAATAATCTGGTTAGTATTTATCCCTGTGTTATTTTTAATAAAAAATTTCATCTACATTTATACTGTAATAAAAAGAATTATAAATGTTATACAGGATTATTGTCCGTCCCCTGCTTTTTCTTTTTGAGCCTGAATCAGTCCATAATTTTGTTGTTTTCATGCTTAAGATTGGATTGTTCTTCCCGGGCATGAGAAATTTGTTGAAATTCTGCTATGGAAACTCTGAAAAAATTCTTGAAAGAGACCTGTTTGGAATTAAATTCAGGAACCCTGTTGGACTTGCTGCGGGGTTTGATAAAAATGCACGTCATTACAATGATTTATCCTCATTTGGATTCTCATTTATTGAAATTGGTACTGTTACACCATTAGCACAACCAGGAAACCCCAAACCCAGGTCTTTCAGACTACCGCGCGATAAAGCCCTTGTAAACCGGATGGGAATAAACAACCAGGGTGCTGAAAAAATTGCCAGGAATCTGCGGAAATATAACCCAAAGATAGTTATTGGTGGAAATATTGGAAAAAATACATTGACTCCAAATAACAATGCTATAGATGATTATGTCAAATGTTTTAATGTGTTACATGAAGTAGTGGACTATTTTGTGGTTAATGTAAGCTGTCCCAATATCGGTAACATAAAAGAACTTCAGGATACTGATACTCTGGTGGAAATACTTAGCGTGCTTCAGGGACTTTCAGCTAATAAACGTGTACCAAAACCGGTCCTTCTAAAAATATCGCCCGATCTTAATTATCAACAGCTTGATGAACTGATCGAAATTGCAAAAAAGACCGGGATAGCCGGGTTTGTTGCAACAAACACAACTGTTTTACGCGACAATCTTAAGACATCTGCCAGAAGATTACGTGATATTGGTAAAGGTGGCCTGAGTGGATTGCCTTTACGAGCCCGGTCCACAGAGGTTATAAGGTATCTTGTGGAGAAATCAGAAGGAAAAATCCCGGTAATAGGAGTGGGCGGCATAATGAGTGCCCGGGATGCCATTGAAAAGCTTAATGCAGGTGCAAGTCTGGTCCAGTTATATACTGGTTTTATCTACGAAGGTCCGTCTTTAGTTAAAAAAATCAACAAAGAATTAATCCGCAATAAGCATTGAGCTGATAAGCAACTGTATTTTTACTGAGTAAACCAGGCTCATAAATGATAATTTTAAAGCCATACAGGCAATTATCTCATTTTCCTCTATAATCTTCCATTTTGTTATATTTTTTCAATGAGAGCGAATTCTGATGCCATTTTCCATATGATCTGCATTATGATTGGTTATCTTTTTAATACTTTTTGATAATATAAAATATCTTTATTTAATTTGTCATTCTAATCAAAACTTATTAAGTATGAAGATGCTTGCAGGAAAGAATGCCCTTGTTACCGGCGGAAGCCGTGGTATTGGAAGGGCTGTTGCCATCACACTTGCAAACCATGGCGCTAATATTGCTTTTACCGATCTTGTTTATGACGATCAGGCCAAAGCAGTTGAAAAGGAGCTTGCCGGCCTGGGTGTCAAGGCCAGGGGATATGCCTCCAATGCCGCAAAATATGATGAAACCGAGAAAACAGTAGATGAAGTGGCCACTGAATTTGGTACCATTGATATACTTGTCAACAATGCAGGAATAACAAAGGATACATTGCTAATGAGAATGACAGAAGAACAATGGGATGATGTAATTAATGTAAACCTTAAATCAGTTTTCAATTTCACCAAAACTGTCCAGAAATACATGCTTAAACAACGTTCGGGCTCAATAATAAATATGAGTTCGGTGGTAGGGTTGAGTGGCAATGCAGGCCAGTCCAATTATGCTGCCTCCAAAGCCGGTATCCTGGGTTTTACAAAATCTGTTGCCAGGGAGGTCGGTTCCAGGAATGTACGATGCAATGCCATAGCTCCGGGTTTTATCATAACCGATATGACAGCAGCCCTGCCCGACGATATCCGCGAACAATGGATTGCCGGGATACCTCTTAAAAGGGGTGGAACTCCTGAAGATGTTGCCAATATTGCCCTTTTTCTTGCTTCTGATCTTTCATCTTATGTCAGCGGACAGGTTATCAGTGTATGCGGCGGTATGAAGACCTGATCCTGTGAAGCTGCCTTCCGGACAACTGCCTTTGATGTTACAGCTATATGACGCACAACCAGGTTATGCCGGTACGTTATGCTGAAAGATTCATATCTGTTAAACCAGGTAAATGCATTTTGTGAGGAATGATTAGTTTTTCTTTCGGTATACAGTGTTTCCGGCTATGATCGTATATTGAACATCAAAGGAGGGATCAATAAGTACAATGTCGGCATCCTTTCCGTTTTGAATGCTTCCTTTTCGGTTGCCGATCCCAAGGATCCGCGCAGGATTGACGGTAACAGTATCAATGGCCTCCTTAAACCCTGCTCCGGTAAAATCAATGAAGTTTCTTACAATATTGAGAAGACTCATTGTCGATCCTATCAGGGTACCATCAAGGTACCTGGCCAAACCATCCTTTGATGTATATTGCTTCTTGTTGTAGGTATATGTTCCTTCGGGAAGGCCCATACCGCTTATACCATCTGTAATGCATGCAATTTCACTTTTGTTTCTAAGTTTCCAGGCCATTCTGACCAGGCTGGGATGAACATGGTGGGAATCGACTATCAGCTCAGTGTTTATTCCTGGTTCTTCAAAAATCGCTGCAAGCGGACCCGGCTCACGGTGATGCAGGGGACGCATTGCATTAAAAAGATGGGTGACATGATTTATGCCCATACTGAAACCCTTCCTGGTTTCCTCATATCCGGCATCAGAATGCCCGAAAGCAGCTACTATACCCGCGTCTCTTAATCGTCTTATTATCCTTTCATTACCCGGGATCTCAGGGGCAACACACATAATTTTCAATGCATCACCGGTTTCGTTCAATATTTCGTCAAGTATTCCGGCGGAGGGGGCTGCAATGCTTTCAGGGACAATGCCGCCTCTTTTTTCAATGTTGATAAACGGACCTTCAATATATATACCAAGAAGTTCGGCACCCCCAAGGTATTTTCCCGTACATTCAGTTGCAGCCTTCAGGTGCTGGTTCTTTCCTCCGGGGTTAACCACCATGGTACTGAGGAAAGAGGTTGTACCGACCTGTGCAAGGGTACGTGAAATGTTTGCCAGGGCATTGCCTGTACCGTCCAGGCTGTCAGATCCACCGGCTCCGTGTATATGGATGTCAATAAGGCCTGGAACTGCAATCAATCCGGCAGCATTTATAAAATTTTCCGGTTCAGGTATTTCCCCGGAAGCTTTTACCGAAATTATCTTTCCTCCCCTGATCAGAATATCGGTTCCCTTTGTGGCATTAATATTGCTGTATAGAATTACGTTTTTTAAAAGGAGGGTGTCAGCCATTTTTTTTCAATCTTTGCAATCTTCTGGTTAAAACCTGAAAAATACATAATCTTTATTATAATTTTAAACAAAGACTTAACTTGCTTTCTGATAATTAAAAGCTGCATCTCTCTATGTTCAATAAACTGCAATTAATTCTCAGTCCCCTGGTTTTCGCCTCATGTGTCTCAATGTCAACTTTAAAAATCCAGGTACTTGAACCTGCATCAGTTCCTGTGACACCTGCGCTGGAACGAGCAGTTTTGTTGAACAGGATGATACTTGATCATGAAAAAAATTATGAGATTCCTGATACATTATCTCCGGGTTCCGTTATAATAGAGTCATTTAACCGGACAACAACAGAGATATTGTTCTCACTTGCGGATATTTTGAATGAATCACCCGGAATTGATTATGTGGATGACAGCAAACTACTTGAAATTAAGACTGATGATGTTAATTTTATGCCTGACCTGCTGGAACCAAATCTTGTCATGTTGATATGTGATTCACTTGAAGCAGATGGAATCATTTCTCTTGAAAGTTATTATGTTGAGTATATCGATGCAATTACTGAAAAACAGGGAGTTACCGAGTCCGTTTGGCAAAATTACTATAAGGGTAATACTGAGCTTCAGATTTATGCCTTATGGCGAACCTATATAAAAACGGATGGTGGACTGGTTGATGAATATCTCATAAGAGACACCATGGAATGGGTGCATGCTGCCTATACCATCAGTGAGGTAAGGGACAATTTGCCATCAACTGACGAGATTTTGCTGGAAGGAGCATATTTTACAGCATTAACCTACGCCAGAAGAATATCCCCGCACTGGCTGGAAAATGAGCGCTACTATTATTCAAGAGGAAACTACAATCTCAGGGTTGCTTCACATTTCATTGTGAATGATCAGCTGGATAATGCAGAAATGATTTACATGGAGTTGCTGGAAGGAAGAAATAATACAATTGTTGCTGCTGCCTGTTTTAATCTGGCTTTAATATATGAACTGAGAGGTGATTACAGGCAGGCTCTGGTCTGGGCCAGGAAATCTTACCATGCAAAAAGAAATCGCATAACACTTGATTATATTGCTATTCTTGAAGAAAGGCATACAAAATCGGGGGAACTGGACAAACAGCTGGGAATAAAAAAATAATAAAACTATTTTTGCAAGTTGGTTTTATTTTTTGTGCACTAATATGCATGATTTTTTTATGGCATTATCATGGGGATTTTATTAATTTAATTCTGCTTATGTTGTTTTATGTAATAGTTTTTCTTGTAATTACCTCATTTTTATTTGAAGCATTCCTGGAGTATCTTAATTCAAAAATAAGATCGGCAGAGCTTCCAGATGAGCTTACGGGAATTTATGATGAAGATAAGTATCGTAAATCCATTGAATATGAAAAGGTAAAACAACGTTTTACTCTGTTGAGCGGAATGTTCAGCCTTATTCTTGTCCTTGCCATGCTTTTTTTGGGAGGGTTTGCTGTAGTTGATGAAATTTCCCGTTATTATTCTTCAAATCCTGTTATCATTGCACTTCTGTTTTTCGGGATAATAATGTTTGCAGCCGATATTCTGCATATACCTTTTGATTGGTATGGAACTTTTGTAATAGAAGAAAGGTTCGGTTTTAACAAATCAACCCCTTTTATTTTTTTCACTGACAAAATCAAGGGGTGGTTGCTGGGCATCATTATCGGTGGCGGGCTTCTGGCCCTGATAACGTGGTTTTACTATCAGACCACCAATTGGTTCTGGGTTTATGCGCTTTTGCTTGTTTCGGCTTTCATGGTTTTTATGAATTTATTCTATTCCAGCCTCATCGTTCCTTTGTTCAATAAGCAGACCCCTTTAGAAGATGGTGAATTACGTGATTCAATATCATCAATGAGCAGGCATGCCGGTTTCCGTCTGGATGATATTTTTGTTATTGACGGCTCAAAACGAAGCACAAAGGCAAATGCATATTTTGCCGGTCTGGGCAGAAAAAAAAGGATCGTACTGTTTGACACCCTGATCAGTGACCTTTCTGTGTCTGAAATCGTTGGAGTACTGGCTCATGAAATAGGCCATTATAAAAAGAAACATATTATATCAGGTATGATCGTTTCTGTTATAATAACCGCAATTACCCTTTACCTTCTTTCTGTGATGGTTTCAAATCCGGAACTTTCATCTGCCCTTGGTGCAAGTCAAGCTTCATTTCATGTGGGCCTGGTTGCCTTTGGTATTTTGTATTCTCCCGTCTCTGCAATTTTTGGTCTGTTTACCAACTGGTTATCACGAAAGAATGAATTTGAGGCAGATCGGTTTGCGGCAGAACACCATCACCCGGAATATCTTGCAGAGGCATTAAAGAAACTATCGGTAAAAAACCTGAGCAATTTGCAGCCCCATCCGCTATATGTTTTTGTTCATTATTCTCATCCTCCGTTACTTAAAAGGTTGGACGCATTAAAAAAGTTGGATCATAAATAGAAACCGGCAATTTTTAATATACTTTTGCTGTTTATAATGGCATATTTTGATTTTTCAATACGAAATTCAATTAATCTAAACTTATTGTTATGAAAAGACCTGTGATATTTATACTACTTGCCTTGTTACTGGCAGCAAACGCCAGTTCACAGTTCCGGTTTGGTTTAAGGGGCGGCATTAATACAGCATATTTTAAGGCTAAAGATGTCATAACCGATGAAAATGTCCGCATTGCCACACTCAATGATGCCACTGTTGGATTCCACGGAGGAATTATGGCACAGGTATCCTTTTTTGGCATGTTTTTTCAGCCTGAGCTGCTGTTGTCGTCGATTGGAAGTGAAGTCAGGGTAAATGATCCGGAACAGAATATTATAGATCAGATAAAGGAGCAAAGCTATACCAAGCTCGATTTTCCGTTAATGGTCGGCAAACGATTTGGTCCGCTAAGGGCAGGTATAGGGCCTGTGGGGACAATTATGCTAAATACCGATTCTGAACTGGATGAATTAGGCTACAGGGAAAAATTCCGGTCTGCTACATTTGGTTACCAGCTTGGAGCCGGTTTGGATATATTCAAGCGCTTTGCACTGGATCTGAAATATGAGGGAAATCTCAGCAGACTTGGCAGTGGAATTACCATAAGGGGACAGGAGAGGGAGTTCGATACACGCAGCAGGCAGTTTATAGTCAGTCTCGGAGTATTTTTCTAATCACCACTTTCTGTTAATCAATAAATTCAAAGTCTCCTGCTATTATTTGCTGTTATTCTATTAACAGCAAATAATGGAATGAACAATACAGGATCCATCGGGGCTTTATTCTTTGGCCTGCCGGAATCCTTTGGTAAAGTTCCTTATGAAATCGTATATTATATTGGATTTATACAAGGACCGGAAGAACGAATAAGAGATAAGTCTGTTACGTACAGTAAAACTCAGATTCTTCATTGAGAAGAAAAAACTTGAAAAAATCCGGGAAGTGCTGTTTTTAAATTTCTCCTCCTGCAATAGAGCTTTATACCTGAGCCTGTCCTTGGCCCGCCTTATATCATCCAGAGAATTGTATTCACGCTTTTTTTTCATCTGCTGATATTCTCATTGTTCATATTTCTCCTCCGGCTCCTGCGGTTCGTCATCTTTGTATAATATGGAGGTCAGACTTCTTATTATCGGTCCGGTTATTATGTTTTTACGGTTGAGAATAAATATCAGGCCGACAATGACATAGAATCCGGCGGTGATCAGAAAACCCATAGCAAGATCCCCTGTCTGCTGTCCGTACCAGTATGCAAAAGCCAGTGAAACAAACAAAAGGCAGAATGCAATGATAAGCACGATAACTACGGAGCTTAGAAAAAAGGCCCCTGCCAGAGATGTTTTCTCCAGTAGGGACAATTTCCAAAGCTCGATCCTGGTATTAACATAGGATCTGGCAATCTTAATCATTTCTGCCATATTTCCCGAAAAGGATTGATTACCCATTTACCCTATTTTTTGGTGACCTTTTCTTTTACTCCCTGTACTTCCTGTTTTGCTTTTTTTTCAAGATCGTCCATCTTTTCCTTTGTCTCTTTCACAAAACCCGATACAAATTGATTCAGGTCATCGATTTTACTCGCCAGATTCTCTTTCATGTCGTCACTGGCTTTCTGAGCCTGGTTCTTGATTTTCTTCCTGGTGGCAGTACCTTTGTCGGGTGCAAATAAAACTCCAAACGCTGCTCCTGCAGCAGCACCCGCGACGAAACCTAAAATTGCACTTACTGATGATTTACTCATGACTATTTAAATTTTAAGGTTAATACTGAGTTTATACCAGAACAGTAATTTCTATTTAGGAAAGACTGCTCATTTTTAATGATATATCCTCTAAAATAATAAATTTTTCATTAAAAAGCAAATTCCGTTAAAATGGTAGTGTTTTGTTTAACTATTTAACTAACGTTTCAAATTCATTTTTTGTTCAATAAAATTTCATGCAGAAAGTTACATTATAGACTGTATTAATTACCCCCGGCAGGCTTGATTATAATCGGGTTTAACACTTTTTAACTACTAATTACCAGATGTTCTGTTGACTTTAATTGAACAATAAATTATCTTGCATGTTAATTAGTCTAAATAAGCATAATAAGATGAATCATCCATGTGCCAAGTCACGCAAAAAGACATGTATAAAGCATGGATGATCAATCGGAATTGAAAAACTGAATATCCTGAACAAGAAATTGTAACATATTGTTAAACAGATCGATAACTATACTTTATACAGATGAATCCCCATGATACTGCGTCTCACAAAAAGAGATGAATAAAACAGGGGGATCCATCCGTTTGAAATACTAAATATGAATTACCTGTAAAATATAACTAATTGATTATTAACTTGATTA
>SLOS01000339.1 GCA_007132365.1 Bacteroidales bacterium
TCTCAGGTCAAGAAAAGAAAAACTGCGCATAGCCTAAGCTACGTAAAGTTTTTATTTTGCAGAGATGAGGAAAAAGAGCAAGGCTTGGGCCGGCTAAAATAGCGTTGACATGACACTAGTGTGTCAGAGAGGGTAAAGAAACACGCAGGATTCAGATCATGATCCGGTATGGATATTGATCACATTATTTCAATTCCTGCCTGATCTTCCCTGCAATATCAGCCATCTCCTCATTGGTTAACTGAAGTTTGGGGCGGGCAAAATTGATATCGTCAATCCGGTTTATCGGGATAAGGTGAATATGGGCATGAGGGACCTCAAGTCCCAGTACTGCAATACCAATACGCTTGCAGGGAACAACTTTTTCAATCGCCTTTGCTACCCGCTTGGAGAAAACATGCATTCCGGCCAACAGGTCATCTTCAAGATCAAATATATAATTTATCTCTTTCCTGGGAATTACCAGGGTATGACCTTTTGCCAGCGGATTAATATCCAGGAAGGCATAATAATTGTCATCCTCTGCAATTTTGTGGGATGGTATTTCCCCTTTTGCGATTTTGCTAAAAATTCCTGACATAATAAAAGGTTTATGTTTTTTATCTGGAAATTTCAATTATCTCAAGATTAATTAACCCGGAAGGGACCATGATCTCAACGGCATCACCCACTTTTTTACCAAGCAGTCCCTTTGCAATGGGTGTATTTACTGAAATTTTTCCGGCCTTGATATCTGCCTCTGTTTCGGAAACAATAAAATATTCCATCACGGTGTTATTGGCCCTGTTTCTGATCTTAACCTTATTCAGAATCTGTACCCGGCTGGTATCTATCATGGATTCATCCAATATACGAGAATTTGCGAGAGAGTCTTCCAATCTGGCAATCTTCATCTCAAGCATTGCCTGGGCCTCTTTGGCAGCTTCATATTCTGCATTCTCTGAAAGGTCCCCTTTCTCCCTTGCTTCTGCAATCTGTCTGGAAATGGCAGGCCGCTCAACACCTCTCAGATGTTCCAGTTCAGCTTTCAGCTTCTGTAAACCTTCTTCCGTCAAATAAGAAACTTTACTCATGATCATTTGTCTTTATATTTAAAATAAAAAAGAATTCCGTATACCCGGAACTCTTTCCTGGGCAAAGATATAAATTTTTAATAATTCAACCCATAATGCTGACAATATCAAACCGTTCAGGATCGGATCTTGTGCTGCTTTAAATTAAAATCTGAATTTAACCAATTAAAAAATCAAGGGGAATTACCGGTAAAACAAGAATACACCATACATAACTTTCAATAAGTTCTTTTTCCCAGTATTTCGGAATAGATAACAGCCTTCCTCAGGTCAAAGGGAATTCCTTTACTCTCATCAATATCAATGCTGTAGGCATCATCTTCCACTTTACCTTCAAGTTCGGCGATAGGATTGTTTTCGGCCGCCTCTTTCATTACTGCATCTGCATCCATTAGCATATCCTGAGCCTCAGTATCGGTCATCCACGGATTGGGCTGTCCCGACTCAACAGCTTGCTGACCTGAAACAGTTGAGGACTGAATTTCAGGCTCATAATCCTCATCGTCCTCGTCTTTGAACAACTCGCTGAAAGGATCGCCCGGCCGGGTCTCCTCTTCTTCGGAAACAGGCTTCGCCGGCTTTCTTTTCCGCATGCTAAGAACCAATATTACAATGGTTATAAGCAAATATATAAAACTCTCCATGAACCCTTCCATAACTAATTTGGTTTTTTTCTGAACTTTCTTTATAAAAAGGAGGACTTGCAGGTTTTTTGATCCTCCGGCTCTCTCTTTCGTTATCAGTTAAATAAAAAAATACAAACCATGACAAAATCATGTAATATCTTTCAGATAAACAAAATTTCGTGTAGGTTTGCAAAAATAATTATCGTAAATAACCTATGTTAAACAGATCAAAGTTAAGAAAAATATTTATCATATCATTGATATTTATAACTTTTCTGGGATGTGATGATAATGATGACTGGATTCCTAATGTGAGGGTTGATATCAGGCTTGACCTTAACACCCAGCTGGCCACCCTCGGAGTGTTAGAAGCCAGAAAGATTGCCGGCGGAGTAAACGGTATAATTCTTTTCAGACTGGAAGACAGGAAGTTTAATGCCCTGGAAAGAACCTGCCCGTTTCAGCCCTCGGAAAACTGCCCGGTAGAGATCAAGGATAATCTTTTTGCAAAGTGCCCGTGTTGCGGATCAGAGTTTTATCTTTCTTTCGAGGATATGCCGGGGGCAGTAAAAGAAGGGCCCGCAAAACGACCATTGAAACAATACAGTACTTCTGTAACTGGTTCCCAGTTGCATATATATAATTAATAATCCACCTCAACGATTAAAAATTTGAGATTACTGGTGTAATTTTAAAATTACTCTAAACATGTTTTGTATTGCCCATTCAAATACAGACCCGTACTTTAATCTTGCAGCGGAGGAGCATTTCCTGAAAAATTTTTCTGATAATTGCTTTTTGTTGTACAGGAATAACAAATCTGTAGTTATCGGCAAACATCAGAATGCCCTGGCAGAAATAAATATGGATTTTATCAGGCGAAACAGAATTCCGGTAATCAGGAGGATATCGGGTGGGGGAACAGTATTTCATGACCCGGGCAATTTGAATTTCACCTTTATTATGAACGGACATGAGGGGCATCTTGTCGATTTCAGAAAGTATACCGCCCCCATAATTGAGGTGCTGGAGAAACTGAAAATAACTGCCTGCTTCGAGGGTAAAAACAATCTTGTAATAGATGGGAGAAAAATATCCGGAAATGCGGAGCATGTATATAGAAAAAGGGTCCTCCACCACGGGACTTTGCTTTTTTCATCCCTCCTGGATGATCTGGAAGGTGCGCTGAGATCCACTCCCCAAAAATATAAAAGTAAGGCCGTTCAAAGCATCCGCAGCCGTGTTACCAATATAAAGGAACACCTGAAGCAGGACATTGATGTAATTCAATTCCGTGACATTGTAATGGAGCACATAATGAATGTTTTCCCGGGTGCATCATCCTATGAATTATCAAGGGAGGATATCAGGAAAATCAATAAACTGAGAAATGAGAAATATTTAACCTGGGAGTGGAATTTTGGCTATTCGCCGAAATATGAATTTGAAAAATCATTCATTATAAATGGAGAATTTATCCACGTCCACCTCAATGTTTCCGGGGGGATCATTCAGAAAGCCATGATAACCGGCGATTATTCCGGCAAACGGAATAAAGTGGCTGTTGAAAAATTGCTGGAGGGGTCAAGGCATGAACAGGCTGAAATGCTTGAGAGATTCGAATCAATTCCGTTCTCAGAATATTTCAGTAATATAACTGCCCCGGAATTTGTAAAGAAAATGTTCTGATATAACCTTTTAATTGCCCCCAAAAACCATTGCTTCATCCAGGTACCCGTCTGCAATAACTGTCATCCTTAAATTCTCAGGATGTACTGATACCATAGAGGACAGGAGTATTGCAGGAACCATAACACTACCATTGTTTATTGAAAGCTGGGTATTCACCACCGGTTCACCCTTACCCATCGAAAGGGCCGTAGAAGCAGCTACGGTGGCAAGTGTCTCTATGTATTTATAAACTGTCATTGTCTGTTTCCCCTGAACTATTCTCCTGCACGCCTCAGCTTCGGCATCCTGACCCGAAAGCAGCACCTTGCCGGCGAGGTTATGTTTCTCAAGTGCCCTGAAAGCCCCGCCGGCCAGATTATCATTGGAAGCCACGATTGCATCAAGCCTGCCGGGATTAGCCTCCAGATAATTGTCAATTATCCTGTAGGCTTCATCACTGCTCCAATCCTTTATGAACTGATCGGCAACTATCGATATCCTGCGACTTTCAACAAAAGGTTGCAGCACATGCATTTGTCCGAGACGCAGCAGGATCGAATTATTATCACCCGGATCTCCTCCAAGAATAGCATAATAACCTTCAGGTCTCATCCTGGAAAGATATTCAGCCTGCATCTCTCCAACTCTCATATTGTCAAACGAAATGTAGAAGTCAATTTCACAGTCATTTATTATCCGGTCATAGGCAATGACCCTGACATCATTCTCATGGGCCATACACACGATTTCTGCAGCTTTTCGGCTGTCAACAGGAACTATTACCAGAACATCTATATTCCTGTCCAGCAATTCACGCACCTGCTGCATCTGTTTTTCATGACTGTTTCCGGCTTCGGAAACATAAAGCCTTGCTCCTGCATTCCTGATTCGTGCGGAGAAATGATCGATATCCTTTTGCCATCTCTCATGCGAAGGCCCTACACTAAATCCAATTTTTACCTCTGATTTATCGGTGCATCCTGATAACAGGAACATACCTAATAGCAGTGCAATTATTGCAAATATCTCTTTTTTCATAACTTTTGGTTTAGTGAAAAATAAGTTTGCCAAGGCGATTAAAAATAAATACCGATAGTCTTTGCTAAAGCAATTAATGAAGAACACCGAAAAGCGGACTAACCGGGAACTATTGGCCGGTGTCCTGGTGCAGCCAAAGGAGAAATACTCAGCAATATCCAACATACTAAGTATATCCGTTGATATTGCCTTTTAATATTCTGCTATCAATTTATGAAAAAAAGATATGAAAAGCAATAATTATGCGAAGGAAGTTTAGTTTATACTTAAAATGCTTCAGTAAGAGGAAAAATACCACATAAAACAAAGCATCTGGCTTTAATCACTTTCTCCTGAAAGTATCCTATACATTTACTGCAGGCTGCTCTGTTTCCTCAGCTTCTGCATAAGCCGGGCAGATTGGGTTCAGGTGACATGATTGCACCGCAAGGCAGAATACAAAAACCACTGCGATGAGGGTAAGTCCGCGGTTCTTTAAAGTTTTTTTTCTGGTAAAGGCTGATGAATGCTGCATTTCTTTAAATTTGTTTAATCTGATACCGGAACATTGTACGGGAAAATAAGTAATATGGTTACATCGGCAAGAATTATTCAGGTTAAACTTTTTTCTATCGATTTTTCCTATATTGCAACAACATCATTTAATCCGGTATTCAGAAATTAATTACCGTTCAGACTTGTTCAATAAATAAACTTTATCATATGGAAGTCCGGGACAGAATAATAAGGGAAGCCGCAGAACTCTTTTTACTCAATGGAGTGAAAAAGGTAAAGATGGACAATATCGCAAAAAAAATAAAGGTTTCCAAAAGAACCATTTACGAGAATTTTAAAAACAAAGATGCGCTGATAAGGGCAACTATTGATCTGGCACAGAAAGAGCAAATAGAACTTAACAATATCATATTGTCGGAATCGGAGCATATCATAGAAGCAGTTCTTGCTTTACTGAAAAATGGTTCAGAAATGCTGGCAAGGATTAATCCGGACTATTTTTCTGACCTTAAACGGCTTTACCCTGGTATCTGGAAAGAAAAAATTGAGCAAAGCAAAGTCCATTCCTTCAAATTAATACTGGAACTTCTCAAAAAAGGGAAAGAGCAGGGAATCTACAGAGACGACATTAACGAAGAGATCATTGCCCTTATCCTGATAGAACAATTATCAATGCTTTCTGACCAGAAGGTCCCGGGATACAGGAAGTTTTCGCTTGTTGAGTTTTATGAGAACATAATTATCAACATGACAAGGGGGGTTGCCACCGGAAAAGGACTGAGATTACTTGAAAAGTACCATCAGACACCTTCTGCTCCTCATCCCTCAGCGTATCGACCGGGTTAAGACGGGCAGCAGGCCAGACCGGAAGTGTTGATATAACTACCAGAAAAACGAAAATGAACTATCACTCGTACCGCAGCGATCTGGCAGGGTCGATCAATGCCGCTTTAAGCGATTGGTACCCCGAAGCAATAAATACAACAAATACCGAGAACAATGCGGCACCGGCAAAAACAAAAGGATTCCCAACCGGGATCTTGTATGCAAACATTGAAAGCCACCTCTCGGTGAAATACCAGGCCAGCGACCAGGATACAATATTTGCAATTATCAGCCACAGCCCGAATTGTCTGAAAAAGACCATAACTATGGATATTTCATGCGCCCCGAACACCTTTCTTACGCCTATCTCCTTCGTTCTGCTTTCAACCATGAATGAAGAAAGACCGTAAATACCAAGGGCAGCTATCAGGAACGCAAGAATGCTGAAAAAGGTAAATATCCGGCCCATTTGGATCTCCGACCTGTAATGAAAATCATATTCGTCAGACAACATTGTAAACTCAAAGGGATCATCAGGATTTATTTCATTCCAGGCCTCCCTAATTTCATCAATGGTCAGGTGGAAATTCACAGGTGAAATATCAAGGGTCATATACATTGGAGCACCTTTTAGGAGATGTATCACCAGGGGCTCGACCAACTGGTGCATTGACCGGAAGTGAAAATCGCCAACAACACCTATAACATTGTATGTTTCAAACCCGTTCTCACCACGGGAACGCCCTATCGTCATACCCGCAGGCTCAGTCCATCCGAATGAACGCACTGCAGTTTCGTTAACCAGTACTGCCATGGTATCTGTGGCGAGAGCAGGATCAAAGTTTCTTCCCCGAACCAGGCTTATATCCATCAGGCCGGTATAATGAGGGTCAACATGGAAGAGACTTATTACAGATTCCTCATCCGCACCCTCCGGCTTGAAGATAGTGCGGCTGAATTCTGAACCGGGATATGAGCTGGAAAACGAGATGCCATTCACACCGGGAACACCCTGCAAATGCTGTTCAATAATTTCATAACGGCTTCGCATGCCCCTTGTGATCAGGTTGACTATTATCTTGCCATTCTTGTTAAATCCCAGGTCCGTGCTACTGATGTAATTCAACTGTTTCCATACAAACGAGGTACATACAACAAGGGTTATTGATATTATCATCTGGAAAACAATTAAACTGCTCCTGAGCCATGACCGGCCTGAAGATTCAGTTTTACCTCCCCTGAAAGTCCTGACCGGATTCCATGAAGAAAGAATAAACGCGGGGTAACTTCCGGCAATAAGTCCCACAACAACAATAAACAGTGGAAGAGCGGACAAGACACGAATATTTCCGGCACCGAAAAGGGAGAGCTCCAGGTTTGTGATATTATTAAAATAGGGAAGTCCGAGCTCAACCATAGGAACCGCCAGCAGAGCCGCGATCAGTGAATACAATACCGATTCGCCCAGAAACTGCCGTACAAGCTGCGACCGGGAGGCTCCAGAAACTTTCCTTATGCCTATCTCCCTGTACCTGAGTGATGCCTTTGCAGTGGAAAGGTTCATGAAGTTGATGCAGGCAAGAAAAAGAATGAATATGGAAACGGCAAGGAAAATATATACGCTTGCCTTGTTTCCGGGAGGTGTAAGCTCTATAAGCATATCGGAGTTCAGGTGGATAGATGTGACAGACTGAAGGAACGGATCAAGGTCAATGCCAAATTCCCTGGCCTGGGAACCCAACCTCTCTTCAAAAAGATCTGCCAGCCTTTCAAAAAAAGCTGTCTCTTCAAAACCCCGGCCAACCCTGAAGTAAGTGAAGTGAGACAAGCTAAGCCACTGATCCATGGAGCCCGGGGGACGCGTCTCATAAAGCGACATGAAAGGCACCACGGCATTAAAGGAGATATGCGAGTTTGAAGGCGGATTTGCTGCAACTCCCGTGACCCTGTAGTCACGGTCATTGTTTAACCGGATAATTTCACCAACAGGGTTTTCATTTCCGAAATACTTACTGGCCATATCCCTGGTTATAACGATACTGAAAGGATCGCTCAGCACCCTGTCTGGATCACCGGTTTCAAGATCAAACCCAAAAAATGTAAAAAATGAGGAATCAGCCCGTAGAACCAGCGGTTCTATATAATGTTCATTGTTTACAATCAGATTAATTTTCTGCGGTATGTCAATCCTTACTACGTCATCTATACCGGGAAATGATTCCTTCAGAACCCCGGCAAGCGGTGCCATCGCAACCGGTACATCCATTGAGTTACCAAGAATTTCAGCCCTGAATCCCAGGCGGTAAATATCTTTGTGGCCGGGATGGAACCGGTCATAACTCAGTTCGTGGTAAACCCACATCAGGATCATAATGCTGCATGCCAGTCCTATTGCTAATCCTGCAATATTGATAAAGGAGAAAGTCCCCTTCCTGGTGAAATTCCTCAGGGCGATAATCAGATAGTTTCTTAACATCAGGCAA
>SLOS01000351.1 GCA_007132365.1 Bacteroidales bacterium
ATTGTATCCTGAGAAGCCCCAGGGCTTCGGTGCTGGCACATTTTGATCCTTACAAGGAAGTCATCGGTCGCGTTGAAAAGTACCGGGTATATGGTATCGAGCCCAGAAATGCCGAGCAGACTTTTTCGATTGATGCACTTACAAGACCTGATATTCAGTTAATTTCCCTTACGGGGAAGGCAGGGACCGGAAAAACACTGCTTGCGCTGGCTGCCGCACTGCATCAGGATAATCGGTACAAGCATATCCTGCTGGCACGTCCGATAGTCCCTCTTGCTAACCGGGATATAGGGTTTCTTCCCGGTGATGTGAATGAAAAAATTGGACCTTATATGCAGCCTCTTTTTGATAATTTGTCGGTGATAAAGAATAAATTTAAAGCTCACAGCAAGGAACTGGAGAAGATAGAAGAGATGGAAAGGATGGAAAGACTTGTTATCACCCCTCTTGCCTATATACGAGGCAGGAGCCTGTCAGATGTGTTCTTTATTGTTGATGAGGCGCAAAATCTGACACCCCATGAAGTAAAAACAATAATTACCCGGGCAGGTGAAAATTCGAAGATAGTGTTTACGGGAGATATTCACCAGATTGACTCTCCTTATCTTGATATGAAATCTAACGGCCTGAGCTATATGACCGATAAGATGAAAGGACAGGAGCTGTTTGCCCACGTCAATCTGGTAAAAGGTGAAAGAAGCTATTTATCCGAACTGGCCAGCAACTTACTTTAATAATTATGGCAAAGGAAAAAATACTTTTCATAGGACGTCATGCAAAATCATCCTGGGATTTCCCGGGAAGGTCCGATATTGACAGGCCTCTGGCCGAGAGAGGTCTCATTAACGCCTATGATATGGCACAGCGGATGAAGAAAAGGGGGGATAAGCCCCAATTAATAATATCAAGTCCTGCCAACAGGGCGCTGCATACCGCAATAATTTTTGTCAGAGAGCTCAGGGTATCTTTTTCAGAGTTATCGGTAAATGAGGGTCTTTACATGGCAGGTGAGGATTCAATTTTTCAGATAATTGCCGGGACAGATGATAAGGTGCAATCAGTTATGATATTCGGACATAATCCCGATTTTACTTATTTTGCGAACTATTTCCTCCACGACCAGATATTCAATATTCCTACCTGTGGTGTTGTCCGGCTTACTTTTAATGTCTCACGATGGGAGAATATTCACAAGGGCAAGCTTGTGGACCATTTTTTTGATTTTCCGAAAAAGAAGCAGTAATTGCCGGGATAAACCAACTGTAACTTTTCAATGGCAAAACAGAGAAAAATAATCAACCGGGAGATAAGCTGGCTCTCATTTAACCACAGGGTATTGCAGGAAGCTGCCGACACTTCTTTGCCATTAATAGAAAGGATAAAATTCCTTGGAATTTTTTCCAATAACCTTGATGAATTCTTTAAGGTCAGGGTGGCCACGGTTAAGCGCATGATGGATTATGACCGCAATATAAGCCGTGACATGAGGAAGGAGATAGGAGACAAACCGAAGAATGTACTTAAGCAGATACAAAAAATAGTAATTGATCATCTGGCACAGTTCCAGAAGATCTACCAGGGTATAATAAAGGAGCTTGAGGAAGAAAATATTTTTATTATAAATGAGAAGCAGCTTAATCCCTCTCAGCGGGAATTTGTTAAGGGATATTTTGAAGAGGAGGTGAAGCCTTTACTGTCAGTTATAATGCTTCATAATGTAAGCAGTTTCCCTTATCTTAAAGACAAGGCAATCTATCTTGCAACAAAACTGACAAATACCGATGAACCGGTCGAAACCGAATATGCCCTTATTGAAGTTCCCGGTAATGTTTCCCGGTTTCTTGTTCTTCCTTCTGAAGCAGAAAAGAGATACCTTATCATACTTGATGATGTAATCAGGTTTTGCCTTAAAGATGTCTTTTCCATTTTTAGTTTTAATAAATTTGAAGCATACACGGTAAAGATCACCCGTGATGCCGAGCTTGACGTGGACAATGATCTTTCCCAGAGTTTTATCGAGAAAATATCAAAAAGCGTAAGCAGGCGCAATAAGGGCCAGCCGGTCAGGCTGGTTTATGACCGGTCTGTTCCCGATGACATGATAAAATTTATTACCCGGGAAATGGACCTGGATGAATACGATAATCTTATACCGGGAGGAAGGTACCATAATTTCAGGGATTTTATGGATTTCCCGGATTTCAGGATGCCTCACCTTGTCAACCCCCCTCACACTCCGCTTCCTCACTGGAGAATAAAACCAAACAGTAGTATATTTAATGTCATTGCCAGAAAAGACCTGCTGCTGCATTATCCTTATCAGCGGTTTATGGATATGATCAACTGGTTAAGGGAGGCTGCAATTGATCCGAAAGTGGTTTATATAAAGATCACCCTGTACCGTGTAGCAAAGAATTCAAAGGTTATTAACGCGCTGATCAATGCAGCCAGGAATGGGAAACAGGTCACTGTCATTATTGAATTACAGGCAAGGTTTGATGAAAAGGCCAACATTTACTGGTCCAGGAAGATGGAGGAGGTTGGGGTAAGGGTTCTTTTTGGGATTCGCGGACTAAAGGTGCATTGCAAGCTGGTACTGATAGGCAGGCGTGAAGGCAGGGCCATTGTAAATTATGCTGGCATCAGCACCGGGAATTTTCATGAGGGCAATGCAAAGGTATACTCAGATACCACGCTTCTTACAAGGGATAGCAAAATATCTTCAGAAGTAAAAAAGGTGTTCCTTTTCTTTGATAATACCTTCAAGAATTTTTCATATAAATCCCTTCTGCTTTCTCCCAACTATGCACGACGGCGTCTGATGAACCTGATTGACAATGAGATTAAGAATAAAAAGCTGGGCAGGGATGCATGGATAATTATAAAGACAAACAGTCTGGTGGACAAGGATATGATCAAGAAGCTATACCAGGCGAGTAATGCAGGTGTCGGGATAAGGTTGATCATCAGGGGCATATGTTCCCTTATCCCGGGTGAACCGGGACTTAGTGAAAACATTGAGGCTATCAGCATTGTTGATACTTTTCTTGAGCATTCACGGATTTTCGTTTTCTGTAATAATAACAGGGCCATCTATTATATATCTTCGGCCGACTGGATGTCAAGAAACCTTGATCACAGGATAGAGGCTACATGTCCTGTATACGATACAGACCTTCAGGATGAGCTGAAAACGCAGATTGAACTGCAATGGAGGGACAATGCAAAGGCAAGGATATTGAACCGGGAACAGAACAATATTTATAAAAGAAATGAAAAAATGCCCCCGGTCCGTTCCCAGATTGAGTTTTATAATTATCTGAAACAAAAATCCACTAAATAGAAAAATAGTTTTGAAGTTATTAAAATTTGCAGCGACAGATATTGGCTCAATTGCTGTCCGGTTATTGTTCATGAAAATTTGCAGGATAACAATTAAATTAATCATAACGGGTACCTGGATATGAAATCCCGAAAAGTTTCCTTTTATACCCTGGGTTGCAAGTTAAACTTTGCAGAGACTTCAACCATTGAAAGGCTTTTTGATGAAAAGGGCTTTCAGGTGGTCGATTTCAACAGCAGGGCTGATGTGGTTGTAATAAATACCTGTACTGTGACAGCAAGTGCCGATAAGAAGTGCAGGAACATCATAAGCAAGGCGGTCAGAACATCACCAGGGGCTTATATTGCCGTTGTCGGATGCTACTCCCAGCTGAAAGCTGCAGAGGTTGCCGGGATGCCCGGAGTTGACATTGTCCTTGGTTCGAATGAGAAGTTCCGGATCTTTGAGTATGCAGATGGTTTCATCAAAGGTGATAAGCCGGCTGTCTATGCCTGTGAAATAACCAGTGAACAAGGGTTTGAATCTTCATACTCCTTCCGGGGAAGGACCCGTTCATTCCTGAAGATTCAGGATGGTTGCGATTATTTCTGTTCATATTGTTCGATTCCCCTTGCAAGGGGGCGGAGCCGCAGTGCCGCCCTGGAAGATATCCTTCAGCAGGCTGCTGATATTGCAGCCTGCGGGGTTAAGGAGGTGGTACTTACCGGAGTCAATATTGGCGATTTTGGCAGGCCGGGTCCCGGCAGTCTTTTTAAATTGCTCAGGGAACTTGAAAAACAAACTGATATTGAAAGATTCAGGATATCATCCATTGAGCCGGATCTTTTAAGTGATGAAATAATAAATCTTATTGCAGGAAGTAAAAGATTTGCACCTCATTTTCACCTGCCGTTGCAATCCGGATGTGACCGGATCCTTGAAAAGATGAACAGGAAATACAACAGATCCCTTTTTACCAACAGGTTACACAGAATAAGGGAAGAGATACCCGATGCCGGTATAGGCGCGGATATTATAACCGGGTTTCCCGGGGAGACGGAGGAGGACTTTGAAGAGTCTGCCGAATTCATTAAAAATTCCGATATTGCATTTTTGCATGTATTCTCATATTCCGACAGGAACAACACAAGGGCCTCACGTTTGCCGGATAAGGTCTCTCCGGCAGAAAAAGGTCGCCGGAGCAGGATTCTTCACCGGATTGCGGAAATCAAACTGAGGGGTTTCCATGAAAGTTCTGTCGGACAAATACACAGTGTGCTTTTCGAGGCATACAACAAAAAAGGACGTATGTACGGTTTTACGGGCAATTACATAAAAGTTGAAATACCCGGGAATAAAAATTTTATTAACCGGTTTGTAGATGCAGAACTGGTTGGGTTGGGTGAAGACGGTGTAATGAAGGGAGTGGTGAGAGAGTAACAATAATTTAAAATCAAAATATTAAGAATGGACCTCAAGAAGATTTGCCTGCAGGTAAAGGTAATTGCGGAGCAAACCGCAGAATTTATAAGGAATGAGAGTTTGTCCTTTTCATCCGGTATGATAGAGTCTAAGGGTATTCATAATTATGTCTCATATGTAGATAAGCAGGCTGAAGAGATACTTGTAAAAGAACTGGGCCGAATTTTACCCGGTACCGGATTTATTGCGGAGGAAGGTACAGGGGACAAGAATATGGAAGGCTTAAACTGGATTATTGATCCTTTGGACGGAACCACCAACTTTATTCACGGACTTCCGCCTTTTTCAATAAGCATTGCACTGGCTGACAGGAAAAAGGTATTACTGGGAGTCGTCTACGAGATAAATCTTGATGAATGTTTTTATTCATGGGAGGGGGCACCCGCATACATGAATGATAAGGAGATCGCTGTCAGCAATACCCGGCATGTCAGAGATTCACTTATTGCCACCGGATTCCCCTATACCGATTTTTCACATATGGACCCTTTCATCTCTACATTCAGGTTTTTTATGGAGAATTCACACGGATTGCGCAGACTGGGGTCTGCTGCGGTAGATTTGGCTTATGTTGCATGTGGGAGGTTTGATGCATTTTACGAATACGGCCTCAATTCGTGGGATGTTGCTGCCGGAGCATTCATTGTCCGCCAGGCCGGGGGAAGTTTAAGTGATTTTAAGGGAGGTGATGATTTTCTTTTTGGCGGTGAACTTGTTGCATCAAATGGAATTATCTTTGGCGAATTCCTTTCAATGGTGCAGCACTTCATGAGCACGGACTAATTTGTATTTTTGTCCCTGAAATGAGTAATCTAATTTACAGGATCGTATATTACCTTATCAGATTTGCAGGGCTGTTACCTCCTGGTGTATTGTATTTTATTTCAGACCTGATTTATTATTTGATATACTACGTAATCAGGTACAGAAGACAGGTTGTTAATGAGAATCTCAGGAATTCATTCCCTGAAAAAAGTACGGCCGAAATCCGGCATATAGCCAGGAATTATTACAGGCATCTTTGCGATCTTATTGTCGAGTCTTTATATCAAACGGGGATGAGTGAGGAGGAGATAAGCCTCAGAGTCAGATATAATAATCCTGAGATTATTCAGAAATATTTTGACCGGGGAAAGCATGTTGCCGCTGTACTTGGCCATTATGGTAACTGGGAATGGTTGTGCGGGTTTCCTCTTATAACCCCATATAAGTGTATAACAATATACAGGCCATTGAATAACAGGGTTTTTGACAGACTTATGCTGGAAGCACGTTCCCGTTTTGGCGCCGAACCTGTTCCCATGAAAATGGCAATAAGAAAGATTTATGAATATGACAAACTGGGAATTCCTTCAATTACAGCTTTTATAGCCGATCAGACCCCGCCCATGGAAAAATCCATCTTCTGGGTTGATTTTTTCAACCGGGATACTCCTGTATACAGCGGCGTGGAGCGCATTGCAAAAAAAATGGATATGGCGGTCCTGTTCTTTAAAATGAAGAAGACCGGCAGAGGTTACTATGAATTTGATTTAATCCCGCTTTTTGACAATGCTTCAGAAACAACGGATTACGAAATAACAAAAGCTCATGTTGCCTTTCTGGAGCAGCAGATCAGGGAACAGCCTGAATACTGGCTCTGGTCGCACCGCAGATGGAAACTGAAAAGGAATATGTTATGAATTATGTCAGATCATTTACCCATTTTACCGGTTTTTATCTTTTTTACGGTCTATCCTGGCCATTGCTCAAACTACCTTTAAATTTTCTGTACCTGATTTCAGATCTGTTCTTCATTTTGTCTTTCTATTTTCCAGGTTACAGGAAAAAAGTGGTTTTTCATAACCTGCACAACTCTTTCCCTGAAAAGTCAGATAAAGAGATCAGAAAAACTGCCAAAGCGTTTTATCAACATATGTGCGACTCTTTAGTTGAGTCCTTTGCAGCAGTGAATATGAGCAAAGAGGAGATGAGCAGACGATGTGTCTGGAAAAATCCGGAATTGCTTGAGAATTATTTTTCGAGGGGAAAGAGCGTGATATCTGTTTTCGGCCACTATGGCAACTGGGAATGGCTTTCGGGACTTCCTTTGCATACAAAATACATCGTTCTTGCCCTTTACAGGCCGTTACGCAATAGTTATTTTGACAGTTTTATAAAGAGTCTGCGTCAAAAGTATGGTTTAAAGGCAGTTCCTGTAATACGGGGTTATAAGGTTATAAAGGAATACCAGACCAGCCGGATACCTACAGTCACTTTTTTTCTTAGCGACCAAAGACCTGCAAGGGATAAAATCCGTTACTGGACCAGATTCCTGAACCAGGACACACCTGTTATGCTTGGTGCTGAAAGGATAGCAAGGCGTCTGGATCAGGTGGTGGTATTTTTTTCAATATACAAGATAAAAAGGGGTTATTATGAAGTTGAGATAATTCCTGTAGCTGAAGAACCACAGGCCACCGGCAATTACGAAATTACCGGGATTCACACAAGGCTGCTGGAGAAACAGATAATGAGAAACCCTGAATACTGGCTGTGGTCGCATAAACGCTGGAAACATAAACCGGAGGTTAAACTATGACGAAAATTGCCATAGTCATATTAAACTGGAACGGTTTAGGTTTTCTAAGGAGGTTTATGCCATGCGTGACCTCAAACTCTACCTCTGAAAGGGTTGAAATCTGGGTGGCCGATAATGGATCAACCGACGGTTCGATCGGTTTTTTGAGGGAAATGTTCCCGGATGTCAGGCTGCTTGAGTTTGACCGGAATTATGGTTTTGCCGGAGGATATAATATGGCTTTGGATAAAATAAAGGCAGAGTACTACATTCTTCTTAATTCTGATGTCATGGTAACCCCCGGATGGACAGAGCCATTGCTCCGGGTTATGGAGAACGATCAATCCATAGCTGCCTGCATGCCAAAAATAAAGGACCTGAGGCGAAGGGAGTATTTTGAACATGCCGGTGCGGCAGGAGGGTTTATTGATTTTCTGGGATATCCTTTTTGCCGTGGAAGGGTATTTGATGTTATTGAGAAGGATACAGGCCAGTATGAAGATATGAGGGAGGTATTCTGGACCACCGGTGCCTGTATGATGGTGAGGGGCGCCCACTGGCATGAGGAGGGGGGGCTTGATGAAACTTTTTTTGCCCACATGGAGGAGATTGATCTTTGCTGGAGGTTGAAAAATTCGGGAAAGAAAATAGTAGTTTGCCCCTCTTCCGTGGTGTATCATCTTGGCGGGGGGACACTGCCGCAGTACCATCCCAGAAAGACCTTCTGGAACTTCCGCAACAGCCTTCTGATGCTGCTTAAGAATCTGCCTCCCGGGAAACTTTACCTTGTATTTGCCCGTCTGATGTTCGACTGGCTGTCTGTAATAAAATTTATTGCTGCTCTCTCTTTTGCCAACGCATTTGCGGTTTTAAGGGCACATATTTCTTTTTTCGGGCTTATTCCGGCTTACCTGGTAAAAAGGCGGGAGCAACACCAGCGGAACATTGCAACGAAATGGTACAGGTCAGGTAAAGATACCACCTTGCGCAAACATGATGAGATATATCCGGGTAGCGTGGTAATTAACTTTTTCATCTTGAAAAGAAGGCATTTCTCACAAATCTTTAAATAAAATTTAGTAGTTTAAGGGGAATTTAATTTGTGCAATAACCATCTAAATTCTGAAAATCATGGGTATATATTACGATCGCCGTGAATTTGTAAAAAAAGCCGCCATATCTGCCGCCGGTGTAGGCCTGATCGGCAGCTACGGCTTTTCGCACACGAAAAGAATTTCTGCAAATGACAATATCAGGGTTGCAGTTATCGGCACCAACTCAAGAGGGGCATCACTGGCCCGGGGATTTGCCCTGACAGAGGGGATTGATGTATCCTTCATTTGTGATGTTGATGATAAAGCTGTTGCAAAAGGCCTCGATGCCGTTAAAAAGTCCGCGCCACAGAAGAAAGTTACCGGGATGAAAGATTTCAGGCATGCTTTGGATGACAATTCCCTGGATGCCGTAGTTATTGCAATGCCCGATCACTGGCATGCATCTGCTGCCATTATGGCTATGCAGGCAGGGAAGCATGTTTACGTTGAAAAACCGGGCAGCCATAATCCACACGAAGGCGAGCTTGTTGCAGACGCGGTAAGAAAATATGGCAGGGTGGTGCAAATGGGCAATCAGCGCAGGTCCTGGCCAAACGTAAAGCAGGCGTTGCAGGATCTCAGGGCAGGTATAATAGGGAATCCATATTTTGCCAGAACCTGGTATGGTGCCGACAGGGCGCCCATTGGATTTGGAAGGAATGTGGCTGTTCCTGCAGAACTGGACTTTGACCTCTGGCAGGGGCCTGCTCCCAGGCGGGAATACAGGGATAACCTGATTCATTACAACTGGCACTGGTTCTGGCACTGGGGTACAGGAGAACTGATTAATAACGGAACTCATTTTATTGACCTGGCCAGGTTGGGGCTGGGGGTGGATTATCCTGCCATGGTCAGTTCACATGGGGGCCGCTATGCTTACAGTGACGACTGGGAAACTCCCGATACCCAGGTAACTGTTTATGACTTTGCCGAAAACAAAACCATATCCTGGGAAGGAAGAAGCTGTAACAGGAGGCCTGTCGAGGGACTGGGGGCAGCTGTTTCCTTTCATAGTGAAAAGGGAACCATGGTCATAAGTAATAATGATTATGTTGTTTATGACAATGCTAATAATGAGGTAAAAAGATATACAACAGGTGAAGAGTTTGAGGTTGACCTTACAGGTGCCGGATTTGATATGGATGCAGACCATATAATTGATTTTGCTGAGGCTGTGCGTACCGGTAAAAAGCCCGTGTCGGATTTTTACGACTCAAACAAGAGTGTGTTGCTCTGCCATCTGGGGAATATTGCTCACAGGGTAAGACGGTCAGTAAAGTGTGATCCTTCCGATGGTAAGATAATTGGTGATGCTGAAGCAATGAGGTTGTGGAGAAGGTACTATGAGCCCGGCTGGGAGCCCGGGGTTTGATAAGACTATAACTTAATTTTAAATTATTATGCGTACCAAACTTAATCGCAGGAGCTTTATAAGGAGATCGGCTGCTGCAGGTATTTCGATGGGACTGGGTCCTGCTGCTTTTTCTGCATTCTCAGGTGATGACCGGAATGATGATGTGAAAGTGGGCATGATTGGCCTTGACACATCTCACAGTGTTGCATTTACCCGGCTCATAAATAATCCTGAAGATGCAGACATGAAAGGTTACCGGGTAACAGCTGCCTATCCTTATGGCAGCCGGACAATAGAATCAAGCTATAGCAGAATTCCCGGATATATAGAAGATATGAAGAAATCAGGGGTCATGATAGCCGATTCCATTAAAAGCCTGCTGGACATTGTTGATGTTGTGCTTCTGACGACCAATGACGGGAATCTCCACCTGGAACAATCTCTTCAGGTATTCAGGGCCGGCAAGCCTGTATTTATTGATAAACCTGTTGCCGGTTCGCTCGAAGATGCTATTGCAATTTACCGGGCTGCAAAGCAGTATGACATTCCGGTTTTCTCCTCCTCTTCCCTGCGCTGGTCAAAAAACAGCTATGCGCTGAGAAATGGTGAACTGATCGGGAAGATTACCGGTGCCGATACATTTAGCCCGGCAAGGATTGAACCCTCTCATCCTGACCTGTTCTGGTATGGTGTACATGGCGTAGAGAGCCTCTTTACTGTTATGGGTGCCGGATGTAAAGAGGTTGTCAGGATTCATCATCCCGATACCGATATTGTTGCCGGTACCTGGGAAAATGGACGCATTGGAACTTTTCGCGGAATAAGGAAGGGCAGAGCAGGTTATGGAGGCAACGCCTTCGGAGAGACAGGCATTCAGGAGATAGGTCCCTACGAAGGCTACAGACCGGCAGTGGTAGAAATAATCAAATTTTTCAAAACAGGTATTCCGCCCGTGAGTAACCAGGAAACTATTGAAATATTCGCCTTTATGGAGGCAGCAGAGGAGAGTAAACGCAGGGGTGGCCAGCCTGTAAAGCTTGAAATGGTACTGGAAAAAGCTGGTGGAGGTATAACTTGATTCTTATGGGACTTAGCACACTTGATTTTTTTGTAATTATACTTTTCTTTTTGTCCATGATCATTATTGGCCTGTGGTCATGGTTTAGAAATAAGACCCTTGAAGATTATTTTATTGCCGGGGGTAGTTTGCCCTGGTGGTTGTCAGGGATATCCCATCATGTATCCGGATACAGCGGTGCTGTATTCGTAGCATATGCAGGCCTTGCATATACTCATGGTTTTTCTCTTTATATATGGTGGGCATTGACAATTGGTATTGCAATAGTGGCATCAGCAAAAGTTTTTCCCGTACTTTGGGTAAGACTCAGGAAAAGGTACAGGATACAATCGCCGCTTGAGTACCTGGTAAACAGGTATAACCTGTTGACCCAGCAAATAATGGCCTGGAGCGGTGTGATATTGAAACTCTTTGATGTAGCCGCAAAATGGGCCGCTATAGCAATTTTGCTGAATGTTTTTACAGGTGTGCCACTTCTTGCAGGGATATTGATAGCAGGCGGTGTTTCCCTGATATATGTGACCTTTGGAGGCCTGTGGGCAGTTATTCTGACCGACTTTGCACAATTCATAGTACAGCTTGTTGCCGGCATAATAATGTTTGTAACAGTAGTGATATACCTTGGTGGTGTGGATTCAATTTTCTCTTTCTGGGAAATGCTGCCGGAAGGACACTCTCAGCCTTTCAATGATCCCTACACTGTCGGGTTTGCGCTTGCTTTCCTGTTTATAAACTTTCTCAGCTATAACGGTGGTACCTGGAATCTGGCAACAAGGTATATATCTTCACCAGACGAGAAACAATCTGCCAGGGCAGCCTATCTTTCCGGTGCTTTATATCTTATCTGGCCCCTTATACTGTTTCTCCCGATGTGGGCTGCTCCGGTTTTACTGCCCGGACTGGATGATCCAACGCAATCATATGGGCTGCTCACACTTGAACTTTTGCCTGCGGGACTCATTGGCCTTGTACTTGCATCACTTTTTGCAAACACGATGTCGATGACATCATCAGATATTAATACAATATCGGCTGTGATAACCCGTGATATACTGCCAATGTTATCTGCAAGACTTAAGGAGAGGGGTATTTCGCTGAAAATTGCAAGGGTAACTACATTCTCCTTCACTCTGCTGACAATTATCCTTGCATCCCAGCACGAGCATTTCGGGGGTGTTCTGGGACTTATTGTTACGTGGTTCGGGGCCCTTGTCGGGCCTGTTGCAGTACCCATGTTGTTTGGCCTGCTGCCTGTCTTTTCAAGGTGCGGCTCTGCAGCGGCCATAACATCAATTTTACTTGGATTTATCACTTTTGTGCTGACCAAAATCATTACTATTGAAAGTTTGGCTCTGTCAGTTGCCCTGCCGTTAATGGTTTCAACGGTTACTTATCTGGTTGGGGGACTGCTGAGCAGGGGCAGGCCGGTCCCCGACAGGGTCCGGTCCCTTATGGATTCATTGAATCCGGAATCAGATCAGAAGTTGCAAAAATAACAGGATAAAAGCCAATGGCAGGAAAATCAGGAGATAACGGTTTTTTGGCGAGAGATTGCCGGAGTGGCAGGATAGCTGAATACAGTCATAAATCGGGTGCCCTTATTAAGGATTCCGATTTGCCCGGCAATAACCGCAGTGATTCTGATGTACCTTTTATTGGAGACGGACTGGTTGATTTGCAGATCAATGGTGTTAACGGGATAGATTTTAATACCTGCTCCCTCAGTGAGGAGGGCCTGATTTCTGCTGCCGGTTATCTGCTGACCAGGGGTATTACTACCTTTTTCCCGACAGTGATTACCAACTCCACAAAAAATACCCGCTCTATCTTATCGGTAATTGACAGGGCATGCCTTGCAAATCCCCTGCTAAACCAGTGTATAGGGGGTATCCATCTTGAGGGGCCCTTTATTTCACGGTCAGATGGTTACAGGGGGGCTCACAGGAAAAGATATGTGAGGGCGCCCGACTGGGAGCTGTTTAGCAGTTTTCAGGAGGCCTCCGGGGGCAGGATCAGGATCATCAGCCTTTCTCCGGAATGGGACAATTCAATAGATTTTATTGAAAAATGTAAAAAGAGGGGGCTCCTTGTAGGCATTGCACATTCTGCAGCCGGTGCAGAGCAGGTCATCTCTGCAGTAAGGGCCGGTGCCCGCCTGGCGTCCCACCTGGGTAATGGGGTACCGCTTATGCTTCCGAGGCATTCCAATACAATATATGAGCAACTGGCAAATGAGCATCTCCATGCCAGTATTGTTGCCGACGGGTTTCATCTGCCGGACCCGTTCATACGCGTGGTTATTAAAACCAAAAGGAAAAAGGCATTACTGGTAAGCGATGCCACCTGTTTTACAGGTATGCCACCGGGGGTATATAAAGCGCATATTGGCGGAGATGTTGTACTTGGCGGGGATGGGAGCCTGAGGATAAAGGGGGGCAAGGGTTTGCTTGCAGGTTCGGCAAAACTGCTGACCGATAATGTACAGTATATGGCCGACAATGATCTGGCCAATCTTTCAATGGCATGGTACATGGCATCAACCGGCCCTTCCAGGCTGGTTAACCTGAAAAGAACTGCCGGTTATGATAATGAGCGTGACCGGGTATTATTTAATTTTAAAACTGGTAAAATAATTATTTATGAAGTCTGGAAAAATGGAGTCTCAGTATGGAAGTCACATCGTTCAGCCAACTAAGGTATTTGTGAAAGACAGGCTCAAAGTAAATGTATTTAGTGAAGAGCCCGAAATGGGAAGGGCTGCAGCTATCTATACAACAAAATGCCTCAATTCGGCAATCAGTGAAAAAGGATCAGCCAACCTTATCCTTGCTACAGGAACTTCTCAGTTTGCTTTCCTTGAATCGTTAAAACAGATGGACACGGACTGGAAGAGAATTACTGTATTTCACCTTGATGAATATATTGGAATACCGGATACTCATCCGGCCAGTTTCAGGCGCTACCTCAGGGAGAGGATTCTTGACGCTGTATCTCCGGGTAAAATATTCCTCATTAACGGAGACTCAAAGAACCTTGAAGATGAGATGGCCCGTTACCAGAGCCTGCTGAAAGAGAATCCTGTTGATATCGCATGTATCGGGATAGGTGAAAACGGACATATAGCTTTCAATGATCCACCGGTGGCCGATTTTAATGATCCTCTCTGGGTTAAGGCTGTGGAACTTGATCATGCATGCCGTATGCAGCAGCTTGGCGAGGGATGGTTCCCTTCACTGGATAAAGTGCCCCTCAGGGCTGTGACTCTTACGATAACTGCAATAATGAGCTGCAAGGTAATAAGTTGCACTGTTCCCGGAAAACGCAAGGCTGAGGCTGTTAATAATACTTTGAATTCTGAGATAGATGAGAGCTGTCCCGCTACGATCCTGAGGAAACACCCCGATGCATCCCTGTTTCTTGACCGGATGTCACTTCCGGTCAGAAAGTGAGGGTGAAAGTGGTGCCAACATCAGGCTCGGAACCGGCTGTGATGGTACCACCGTGCAACCTCATTATCTGCCTGCTGAGGCTCAAACCTATACCTGATCCTTTTGGCCTGGTTGTAAAGAAAGGAATGAATATCTTATCGAGAACTTCTTGGAGTATTCCATGACCGTTATCTTTAACCTGTATGTTGAGCCTGCCGCGTTTGTTGATGAATGCCTTTATCACAATTTTAGGATCCGGCCGGTTACTCAGCGCCTGAATGGCATTCTTGACCATATTTATCATTACCTGCTCAAGCAATTGTTCGTCTGCTGAAAATTCTATATCGGGCGGAATAACCGAGGTTATCAGCTTGATCTCATTTTGTCTTAGCTCCTCTTCCATAAGCAACTGAACATTGTTTATCAGTTCCTTAACGGGGAAAATCTTGAAGTTGGGCTTTGGTATCCTGGTCAGGTTCCGATAGGTGTTGACAAAATGTAGCAGTCCTGTACTTCTCTTGTTGATAGTCTGCAGAGCCTGCTGAATTTCCGTTACCGATTCCATATCGAGTTTCTGGTCGTTGTTTCCTTCTGTGATATTTTTCAGCATGAGGTCAAGGGTTGATGATAGCGAGGCGATAGGTGTTATGGAATTCATTATCTCATGTGTGAGCACTCTTATAAGTTTCTGCCATGCTTCGGTCTCCTGCTCTTCCAGGACATTCTGGATATTCTTGATTGTGGAAAGAATGATCTGCTTATCATGTATTTTCAGTTCTGTGGCATATATTGCCAGTTGCAGAAGGTCATCCTGATCCTGTACCCTTACAAGCTTATTTTCACCAGGACTTATTTCAGTCAGTGTGGTTACAAGTTCGGGACTCAATGAGTTAAGGGCGTTTATGTTGCGAAGGCTGCTAATCTGGAAGAGCTTTTTCGCGGACTTGTTTACCATTTCCACGGTACCGTCACGCTGATAAGCGAGTATACTTACATCTATATTCTGCACTATGCTCTGCAGGTACTGGAAGTGTTCCTCCTTCTCTGACCTGACTTTTTGAAAATCGCTTATTACATCATTGAACGCCTTGTTAAGCTCATCAAAAGAGGCACCCAGTCCCCGTGTCTGAAAAGAGAGTGTAAATTCCGAAAACCTGATTGATTCAAGAAATGTTGTGAGATCCCGGTTTACCTTATCTACATAATTAAAAAGGAGGACTATCTGGAAAACTATTATCAGTCCGATCAGAAGAGGTGTAATATGGAAACTGTAGTGCAGTATGGTATATACAAACAGGAAAATGCTTGCTGCCAGCAGAAGGATTCTGACCAGGGTTACTATTCTGAAACTTTTATAAACCATATTTTTCCATTCTTCTGTAAAGGGATGTCCGTGTCAGTCCGAGTTCAGAGGCTGCCTGGGATATATTCCCCTGGTTTTGCTTCACCACTTTCCGGATAACGCTTTTTTCAATCTCATCAAGATTGTATGTCTGCAACTCAAGTTCATCAGACTTCTTTTGAGGTGAGGATAGGACAAAGTCCTCTGCAGTCAGACTGCCGGAATCACTCATAATGACAGCCCGTTCAATGGCATGCTGCAGTTCCCTGACATTGCCCGGCCAGTTATACTGGTTAAGCTTGTTCATTGCATCATTGCTGATCCTGGTTACATTCTTTTTGTATTTTTTATTGAAAATATTCAGAAAATGATCTGCAAGTACAGGAATGTCACCTGCTCGCTCTCTGAGTGGAGGCAGGTGGATCTCAACGGTATTGATCCTGTATAACAGGTCCTGCCTGAAACTCTCCTCTGCCACCATCTGGTGTATATTGTTGTTTGTTGCACAAATCAGCCTGATATCAATTGGTACGGGCTTATTGGACCCTACCTTGATAACCTCCTTTCTTTCAATTACCGTAAGTAATTTAGCCTGCATGGGAAGAGACAGGTTACCTATTTCATCAAGGAAAAGAGTTCCGCCTGAGGCTATTTCAAACCGGCCTGATTTTTCTTTAATGGCATCTGTAAAGGCTCCCTTCACATGCCCGAATAATTCACTTTCGAAAAGCGTTTCACTTATGCTGCCAAGGTCGACACTTATGAAAACCTCATCCTTCCTCGGCGAGTTCCTGTAAAGAGCTCGTGCCACAAGTTCCTTGCCGGTTCCGTTTTCTCCAAGTATAAGCACATTTGCATCGGTTTTTGCAACTTTTTGAATGGTAGTGAATACCTGTTGCATTTCCCGGGACGTGCCAATAAAATCCTGGAAAGGCTGATCAAGGACTTTACTGATCTCCTTTTGCTTCATCTTCAATCCACTGGCTTCCATACGTGAACGCTTAAGCTGAACTGAGGATGAAACTGTGGCAATAAGTTTTTCATTTTGCCAGGGTTTGAGTATAAAGTCAGTTGCCCCTGCTTTAATTGCTTTAACGGCTTTTTCAGCATCACCATATGCGGTAATAAACACAACAACCGCCTCGGGATCAATTTCCAGTATCCTCTGCAGCCAGTCAAAACCTTCCTGACCGCTTATGGCATCCTTTGTAAAGTTCATGTCCAGCATAATGACATCAAAATCTTCACTTTCCATCAATTCAGGGATATCGGATGGATTTTCAGTCGTCTTAATGAGTTCAACATGTGGCTTGAGCAGCAGTCTCAATGCAAACAGAATATCTTCATTATCATCAACTGCAAGAATTTTCCCTTTTTTAGTATCCATGGTTACAGCAGAGCATTTGTATGTTATTGAAGGTTGCGTAAATATAACCATTATCTCTCTTAGGAGATGGCATTTTATGAAAAATTGTTCGATATCGTACTGCCTGTGTCTCATTTTCGTACACCTTATGTTGATGCAGATCGTTTGGTTTACTCTTTAATTGACATGGATCCAGAAGGATATTGGATTTGGCATAATTCATGTTGGTTATTATCCGGAATTAATCAAAAGATTACTGAAATGAGCATGGATCGCAAGATAGAGAACAAAGGTAAAAAATGGAGAAGACTGGCATGGATAACCGGATCAGTAATTATTGCAGTTCTCGTTTTTTATCAGATAGTTTTTGGTGATAAAAGTTCGCGGTTAAATGTCGATGTCGATAAAATAACAATCGAACAGATCAGGGAGGATGCATTCCTTGACTTTATCGCCGTAATTGGCACTGTCGAACCAATACAGACCATTTATCTGGATGCAACCGAAGGTGGGCGGGTTGAGGAAATATATCGCAGGGAGGGAGGCATGGTTGAGGTGGGAGAACCGCTCGCCAGACTTACCAATACAACTCTTTTGCTTGAGATTTCCAATGCTGAAACAAACTATGCCAGGACAGTAAATGATATGAGAATGTTCAGGGTGCAACTTGAACAGCAAAACCTCAGCAGCAGGATCCAGTTACTTGACCTTAGCCTGGCACTGCACCAGTATGAGAGGCGGTACAGGAATAATAAGGTGCTGATGGAGCAAAACCATATTTCAAGGGAAGAGTACGAGATTTCCAAAGAGCAGTTCGAGATAACCGGCAAGAAACTTGACCTGTACAGGGAAACCTATAAGCAGGACTCAATATACCGGGTTCTTCAGCTTGATGCTATGGAGACATCATTAAAGAATATGGAAGAGAACATGAGGCTGGTCCACCAGAGACTCGAAGCCATGGAACTGAAAGCACCTCTCTACGGAGAGCTGGCCACCCTGAACCTGGAGATTGGTCAGATGGTAAACCGGGGCGAACGTCTTGGCCGTATAAATATTCTGGATTCCTATAAGTTGCGGGTTGAAATCGATGAACATTACATATCAAGGGTAACGCAGGGACTGACCGGAGATTTTGAATTTGCCGGTAGCAGTTACGGGCTTGTAATAACACGGATCTATCCTGAAGTTCAGGCAGGACGTTTTGCTGTTGATATGGAGTTCACTAACGGAGTACCTGACCAGATCCGCATAGGCCAGACTTTCCGGATCCGTCTTGAACTTGGTGAATCACGGAATGCAATACTCATTCCCAGGGGCGGTTTCTATCAGAGTACTGGCGGACAGTGGGTTTATGTAGTAGATCCTGCCGGTTCATATGCCATCAGGAGAGATATAAGGATAGGTCGCCAGAACCCCCGCTTCTATGAAGTTCTTGAAGGCCTGGAGCCAGGCGAAAGGGTGATAGTTTCAAGCTACGATAATTTTGGGAATGTGGACAGACTTGTTTTGAGATAATAATAACATCTGAATTAATAACAGTATTTAAATTAAAATCTTCCAGTCATGATTAAAACAACTGAATTAGTAAAAGTCTTCCGGACTGATGAGGTGGAAACAACTGCGCTAAACAGGGTAAATCTTGAAATAGGCAACGGTGAGTTTGTAGCCATAATGGGACCTTCAGGATGCGGTAAATCAACGTTGCTCAATATTGTAGGATTACTTGATAATCCCACATCAGGTGAGTTCTGGTTCAATGACACCGAAGTGTCAAAATTCTCTGAACGTCAGCGCACTAATTTGCGTAAATCAAACATAGGATTTGTTTTTCAGAGCTTTAACCTTATTGACGAACTTACAGTTTTTGAAAATGTGGAACTGCCGCTTTTATATCTGAATGTGCCTTCTTCAGAGCGAAGGAAAAAGGTTGAAGCAGTTCTGGACAAAATGAAAATCGGTCACCGGGCAAAACATTTTCCCCAGCAGCTTTCAGGCGGACAGCAGCAGAGGGTTGCCATTGCAAGGGCAGTCGTTACAAGACCCAAACTTATACTTGCTGATGAGCCGACAGGTAACCTTGACTCCGCAAATGGTGAAGAGGTTATGAACCTGCTCGGTGAGCTGAACGGTGAGGGAACAACAATAGTGATGGTTACTCACTCGCCCTCAGATGCGGAAAAGGCGCACAGGATAGTTCAGCTTTTCGACGGACATATTGTTACTGAAAATGTAAAGAAGCTTTTGTGATAATACAGATTAAAGACATGGAACGGTTAAAAGGGATATTGCTGGTTTTGATTATCACCACAACTTCAGGTTTTGCGCAGGAAGGGTGGACACTTCAGGATTGCATTGATTATGCGATTGAGAACAATATTCAGCTTAAAAGACAGCATCTGCAATCGGAAATTGCCAGGAATAATTTCAACCAGTCCAGGATCAGTCTGCTTCCGGGCCTTGTAGCTTTTGCCAATCACGATTTCAATTCGGGCCGTGCCCTGAATTACGAGACCTATCAATGGGAGAACAGGGAGTTTGAACAGGGTAATATCGGCATGGAAAGCCGGCTCAATCTATTCAACGGTTTCCAGAATTACAATAATATTCAGCAGCAGAGGTTTCTGCTTTTATCAAGCCTTGAGCAATTTGAAAAGGCAATGAATGATATATCACTTAACATATCGGCAGCTTTTTTTCAGATTTTACTGGACAAGGAGCTGGTAGAGATTGCTGAGTTCCAGGTTGAGGTATCATCTCTTGAGATGGAATCGGCCAGAAGTAATTTCCTGGTGGGAAATATCTCCAGGGGAAGGGTACTGGAAATAGAATCGCAGTTAGCCGCTGATCAATACCAGCTTACCCTTGCCAGAAACAATCTGGGCAGCTCCTATCTTGTTCTGATGCATATGATGCAGATGGATCCGGATCATGATTTCAGAGTTGCCAGGCCGGAAATTGTTGAAATAGATGAGTCGGCTATTTTGAATACAGTTGAAAATATTTATGTTGAAGCTGAAGCCAACCTTCCGCAGGTAAGGGGTGCCGAGTACTTTCTTAAAAGCAGGGAACGGGAGCTTGCAATAACCAGGGGACAGCTGAGCCCGAGCCTTGCCCTGCGGGGACTGTTTTATTCGCGATATTCGGAGCTTGCCACGGATCCTATAGATGGGGGCAATTATCCATATGCCACCCAGATAAAGGATAATCAGTACAGGCAACTGGGAATAAGCCTTCAAATTCCGATTTTTACCGGATGGAGTACCCGCAACAGAATAAGCAATGCCAGGGTCTCTGTTCTGGATGCTCAATACCGGCTTGATGAAACCAGGCAAAACCTGTACTCTGAAGTTCACCAGATGCATAATGATGCCAAAAACGCTTATAACCGTTATATCTCAGCTGAAAAAGCAGTTCTGGCTGCGCAGGAATCCTTTCAGTATGCAAAGGAACAATTTGGACTGGGACTTATAAACTTTGTTGATTATCAGTATGCCCAGTCCAGTTTGTACAGGGCCAGGTCAAATATGGCGCAGGCCAAGTACGAATATTACCTGCGTTCAAAGATCCTTGATTTTTATATCGGACAGCCACTGGCACTAAATTAGTGTTTGTTTAAATCTATGCCAATCAATTATCTAATGGACAAGCACTTCTAAATAGTTTTTCTTTTTTAGGTTAACAAGCAGGATGCCGGCCGGGGAAACCCGGCCGGTTTTTTATTGGCAGGCAGTCTCTTTAGCCGAAATATTCAAATATTTATGCTCTTCATTTCAGAGTGTATACCTCTTTACCCCCGCTGAAAGTACTTCTTATTTTAAGATGCGGGACCCTTTCTGTATCCATTGTCATCAGGTCTTGATCAGTCACAATAAAGTCGGCAAACTTTCCCGGTTCGATGCTTCCTTTCTCATCTTCTTCAAAGGCCGCTTTTGCTGCCCAGATAGTCATGCCTCTCAATGCCTGCTCCCTGGTAAGCGAATTTTCCATCTGAAATCCTCCTTCAGGATAACCATCAAGGTCCTTTCTTGCTACGCCTGCGTAAAACCCGTAGAGGGGATTGATATGTTCAACAGGGAAATCGCTTCCGTTAGGCAGCCACCCGATCTGCTCGAGCAGGTCTTTATATGCATACGCCCCTTTCATCCTTTCAGAACCTATACGGTGAATTGCCCATTTCATATCAGAGGTTGCATGTGTGGTCTGGACGGAAGGTATGACTGAATACTTTCCGAAAAGGTCAAAATCGTCATGATGGACTACCTGCGCGTGTTCTATCCTCCAGCGCCGTTCATTCTGCCCTCCCAGGATACTGCCGTAGATATCCAGCATTAGCCTTACTGCTGAATCGCCGATGCAGTGTGTATTAACCTGGTAACCGTACTCCCATGCCTTACGGGAAATCATGCTCAGATATTCAGGTGTTTCAATCAGCAGTCCGCAGTTTCCCGGATCATCGCTGTATTCTTCTATCATCCTGGCACCTCTTGAACCCAGGGCTCCATCAGCAAAAAGTTTAACCGACCTTACATTCATATGATCAGTCTTATACCTGCCTTTGTGCATAAACGCCTTAAAATTTTCCTCTGTCGGGTTAATCATGGCATATATGCGCATTTTAAGATCACCTGATTTATGCAGTGAATCCATCAGCTTTATAATATCCCTGTCCAGGCCGGCATCACCCACCGAGGTCAATCCCACAGCAAAACATTTTTTTTGCACATTCATAAGTGCTGCAACCTTATCCCGGTATTCGGGGGCAGGTACATGTTGTCTCACCATGTTAATTGCATTATCAATAAGAACTCCCGTAAGCTCACCATTTTCCTTAATGAATTCACCGCCTTCCACTGTTGTGCCTTTATCGATTCCGGCCCGCCTCAAAGCTTCGGAGTTTGCAATTGCCGCATGCCCGTCAATCCTGGTAAGGAGGACCGGTTTGTCAGGAAAGATCCTGTCCAGGCGGCTTTTGTCGGGAAACTCCTGAACCGGCCACAGGTTCTGATCCCAACCGCGCCCCAGAATCCACTCCGAAGGAAACTCATCATGATGTTTTCGGATAATTTCTTTTATTTCCCCGAAAGAGCGTGCACCAACAAGATCGGCGTTCATAAGGCTGGTGCCGTAACCGTAAAAGTGACAATGCGGATCGATCAGCCCGGGATAAACAAACCGGCCTTCCATATCTATCATAGAGGCAGCCCGGTACTTGCCAAGTATCTCCCGGTCACTGCCTGTGGCGACGAATTTACCGTCTTTTATTGCAGCAGATTCTGCCCGGGTAAAGTTTTCATCTACAGTATATATGCTGGCGTTGTATATTATAAGGTCCATATTATGCTTTTTTTCCTTACACGATAAAAATATCCACGTAAAAATTATGGTAAGTACCATATATTTTTGTAACTTAAATATCCGGTTCATTTATTTAAATGATTTCAATATTGATTTGTTTGCTAAATTACACTTTTTTTGCCTTTTGCCTGTTTATGTATAAACCGCATCTGAAAATGAGGCTTCATTTTTATTTCACACGGATATTACTGACAATTTTAATAACAGGCGGATTATATTTTAGTTCCTGCGAAAAGGAACCAATGCTTGAGGATCCGTCGGTTAAACTGGTTTTTTCAACCGACACGGTATTATTTGATACGATTTTTACAACCATAGGGTCAGCCACCAGGCATTTTAAGGTGTATAACCCTTATAAGAAAAGTATTTTAATATCAAGTGTCAGTTTATCGGGTGATACAGGATCGCCTTACAGGATGAACGTTGACGGAGTGCCCGGCAGGTCATTCAGTGATATTAAACTGCGGGGAGGTGACAGTATTTATGTATTTGTTGAAACTACGATTGATCCTGTAGGAGGTGATCTTCCTATGGTTGTGGAAGATTCAGTGGTTTTTGTTACAAATGGCAATACCCAGGATGTTAAACTGGTGGCATGGGGACAGGATGTGAATGTGATTAACGGGGAAATTTTCAATACAGGTACACTCATTGCAGGGAAACCCTACCTGGTTTATAATTCCATGCTGGTTGATACCGGTCAGGTTCTGAGCCTTGAACCGGGGGTCAGGATGCATTTTCACCGTGATTCAAGGCTTTTTGTGGCAGGCACAATTCTGGCCGAAGGCAGCCGGGAACACCCTGTCATTTTTGAAGGAGCACGTACAGAATCTGCCTATCGTAATATACCCGGACAGTGGGAAGGGATTTGGCTTATGCCGGGCAGTTCCGGCAACAGGTTTGTGCATTCCAGGATCAGGAATGCATTTAACGGGATCATTGCTGATACCGTTGGCAGTCCCGGAAGTATTACACTATATCTTGCAAACAGCCGTATTGAGAATATGACTTATGCCGGACTTTATGCCCGGGGTACAGCTGTTTATTCATATAATACGGTAATATCCAATTGCGGTTATCATACTGTTGCTCTTACCATAGGCGGTGATTACACTTTCTATCACTGTACTTTTGCCAATTACTGGAATTTCTCTTCCAGAACCACCTCTTCGGTAGTAATTGCAAATTATTATACAGATATTTATGATAATATCAACCTGAGGCCTGTAAAGGCCTTATTTGGTAATACCATTATTCATGGTTCCAGAAGCCAGGAGTTGGAATTTTTTGTTCACCCTGATGCCGGCTTTGAGGTTGAATTCAGCCACTCACTTATCGGGGTTGATAACTCATATGGTGAAACCTTTGCCGGGATTTTTAATAATTGCATATTTCGAAAAGCCCCTGGCTTTATTGATCAGTCTCAGTTCAACTTCAGGCTAAACGAAGACTCTCCTGCCATTGATGCCGGCGACCCCGTTATCGGGGTCATTCATCCGCTGGATTTTGATGGTAAAAGCAGGACAGATGACAGTGCCCCTGACATTGGCGCCTTTGAGCGGGAAGAGGAACCTGAAGGGGAAAACTGATATTTTTACTCTGAAAAATGGAAACATACAGCAGATCATCGGGTACATTTTCCTGGAAGATCGTTGCTGTTTACCTTTGCTTTTCTATTACCCTTTTTAATTCCGGTGCTTTTATAAATGTGGACAGGGATCCGGCTGATTCTGTTTTCCGGATTGTTTTTTATAATGTTGAGAACCTGTTTGACATTGTTAATGATCCGTTAAAGGCTGATGACGATTTTACCCCCGGCGGCGTCAGGCGATGGACCTTTTACCGGCTCCGGCACAAGGTGAATAATATCTGCAGGGCACTTGCTGCCGCCAGTGAATGGCAGCCTCCGTCTATTATTGGCCTGTGTGAAGTGGAGAACAGATATGTCCTGGAGATGCTGGCCCGCAATACAGGGTTGAATAAATTTGATTACAGTATTATACACAGAAATTCTGCCGACCACCGGGGGATTGATGTTGCGGTGCTTTTTCGTCCAGGTGAGTTCACCCTGCTTGACAGCGGGTTCACTGCCATCAGTTTCCCTTTTGACACTCTTAACGGAACCAGGGATATTGTTTACCTTAAAGGTATCGGTCCACCGGGTGATACTCTTCATCTTTTTGTTAACCACTGGCCATCCCGGTGGGGCGGACAGGCAGAGACTGAAATTTACAGGACTTATGTTGCTTCTGTCCTGAAATCTCTGACCGACTCGGTTTTTCAGACCAATCCATATGCCAATATCATTGTTATGGGCGATTTTAATGATGAACCGCATGACCCGAGTTTGAAGCAACACCTTGGGGCAGGTTTTGATTATTTTAGCCCTGAGTCCGGGAAATTATACAACCTATCACACGTAAACAAAATGAACAGAGAGGGTAGCCTTAAATATCAGGGTGAGTGGTTTCTTTTTGACCAGTTTATAGTATCAGGCTCATTACTTGACGGAACAGCCCGGATGCAAACATGTATCAGATCAGTGACCGTGTTTTCGGCCGGTTTTTTACTTGTCCCTGATTACACATGGTTTGGCTACAAGCCATTCCGGACATATGAAGGGTTCAGGTATACCGGCGGCTACAGTGATCACCTCCCGGTGGTGCTTGACCTGTTCTGGTAATCAGCTGCAATGAGAAGGTTTGATCATGAAGCAATATGATACCTGCTGAAAAGGCAAAAATTGATAAACGGGAATAAGAATGACAGCAAATTTTGTTGATAAACCGGGTAGATTGAGTTATTTATCCTATTTAAGATATTGTTATTCAGCACATAACCGTTATTAACAATTTGTTAATAACGGTTGTTCTTATCTTGTTTGCAAAGATGCGTCAAAAAGTTAGTATGGAATTGTTTTTCTGTGCTATATTTGTTTCATCAAGTGAGGGATAAAAGACTTGTTCTTTGAGATGTTAAGCTGAGATAAAAAAACCTCCGGGTTATATTATTTCAGTCAGGTCACACGAAGAATTTCCTTCGGGAAA
>SLOS01000078.1 GCA_007132365.1 Bacteroidales bacterium
AATTCCCCAAAAAAGTGATTATAGAAAAGACCGCCCAGTTTATCTGCCGATCTTGCCATAGCAACCTCGCCGGCTTCTTCAAAAATTTCAAAACTACCCAGGGCTTTGCTGCTGATAAACAAAGATTTTCCCATAAACCTTACCAAAGGAAACCGACCCACAAATGTTTTTTGAGTAATGGCTAACTGTTCAATCAAATCACCTTCCAATAGTTCGATCTGCTTTAAAAGGGATTGTTTTTCATCAGGATCAAGATCCTGGGTTGATGTTTCCAAATTATCTTTTGCCTGTTCCAGAAAGGTTAAAGCCATTTTAAATGCCCCGGGGTCTCCTTTATCCTGAATGCCTAGCCAGTAGTAGGTTTGGGCATGATGCAGATCTATCGTATGGGAATCTACAGTGTTGCCTTTTGCTGATATTGATAATAGCAGAAGAAAAACGATTGTAAAGGATTTAAGAAAGCTATTTATGTTTTTCGACATTATAAATACGTATAAAATTATTTGTAAAAGGGTGTTTTAATTAATGGCAAAAAATTTAATTCTAGTTCAGGTGATCTGTGTAAAATATCATAGATGTTCTTGTAAGTTTGCTGATATATATCCCTATTAACCCACACTGAATACCGAAGGGCAGGTAGCCCAGATATCCTAAAACCGGCATTTCGAAAATCAAGTAACGATGGACAAAGGGTATCGAATATTCCCAACGGATAAGGCTATAATAATTCCACATTTCCCACAAAAAACCACAGATCAGCGCAGCCACTGCTAACAAATATAAGTCTTTCCAATTTCCATTTTCTATACTATTGATGATCGTTTTCCCTCCACTGATGGCAATAATTGCAGCAATGATAAGCAATGGCGACAACCACATAAAGGGGAACAGGTATTGTGGATATACATAAGTAGCAGATAAGGCAAGTGAACTTATCAGTAGGATGAGCCACCAAAAATTCTTATTTCCCACCACTTTTAAAGGACTATAACTCTCTAACCCATTGCTGATCTGCGGAAATGTTCTTAAAAAAAACCAGGTACTTATAACTGCAGGCAGCACAGTTGAGAAAGGTATTGTTGCATAAATGAAATAATTGATATCACTCAAATGATCTATCCCAACATAATACCAATTATTTGTAAAGTGATTCAGGTACTCATAATACCACCAAAAAACAGCGCTAAAGAGAAATAACAAAAGCAGATATTTAAATGAATGAGTGATCAGGCTGGCACCAGTACGCATAAATGTAAAAGCATTTATCATTATAATATACCCAAGCCATAAAGGTGTGAATGTGAAGATTTGAATATCGCTTGCCCATTCAAAACGGGTCCATGCAACAACCCATCCCCCAAACAATAAAAAAACTCCGAACCACCCCCATCGTGGAAACATTTTTAAATCTACTTTTTCAGCATAATTATTACGTTGACTTTTTATGATCTTATAAATAAATGGGCCTGAAATTATAATCGCAATAGCCAAAATAGAATAAAAGGCCAGAGATGAAAACCCTTCGTGTTTTACAAATTCTGTCTTTGGAGGGAATTTTATGAAAGATAGAATTGAGTCTCCTTCAACAATAACCCCTATTAACGGAGTTAATAACAAAAGCAGAAAGATCATGATTGTTAAAAATATTTTTCTTCTCATGTCAATTTGTTTGAATTGGTAAATCAACAAAGATTGTCGCGTTTAAAAACGAATGTAAATATAGCCTATAGCTACTATAACCAGTAAAACATTTAACCCAACAACAACACCGGTCTGAAAAAAAGATAGCGGCCAGCAAGGGATTTTTTTTATTACCCGCTGTTGCTTTATCAACCATTCATAATTTTTTAATGTGTTTTCACCTGGGTCATCTATAAACTTTTCCAATGCACTTTCCAGATGTACGGAGTATCTGTGCGAAATTTGATTTTTGGCTTCCTTACCAGCACGATATAAGCTATACGGCAGTCCAACCGACCAAATAAATCCTGTAATGACTGTAATAAAAAGGGCAATAAGGTCAATTCCTGGTTCGCTCTGTAATACTAATCCAAGCGCCATCCAAATTGTTATAATAAACAACATAATGGTAGCAATTAATGATATTAAGAATGATCCCAGACTTCTAAAACCATCGTTGTTCAGACTGGAAACCAATGGTTTTAATGAAAGGTTGCTAAATCTAATTCCAAATAAGGTTACTGTATAAACGTATCGTAGACCTATGTAAATCAAAACTGCACCCCCAATAGAAACTATCCACCTAATTATCTGTATTTCTTGAACAAACAAATGCGATTCAATGGAATAAAAAATTAAGGGGGTAACAATTACTAGAAAAGGAATCATAATCAGAAGAAAAATCCTTTCTGACTTTATGCTTTCAAGAATATCAATTGTGCCGTTTTTTTTATACATAAAATTGCCACAAATATCCTGAATCTGAGAATCAAACCAGACATTAAACCTATCCAATCGCATACTGGATATCTGTAAACTCAAAGGGAGCCTGATGCTTTCCATCTTTTTAGGCGTGTTTATGAATTGCCAAATTGTAGGAATAAGAAAAAGGCCAGCAATATAGAGAATAAATGATTTTGATTCACCCGCATTTAGGTATTCATAGTATCCGAATGCTCCTGCAACAATAAATATTACCAGGACAATTAACGGGAATACATATGGCCGAAAGTTGGGCGGGAACAAAGCATCATAAACAGTAAAGAATTCTTTTTTTGAATCATCATCTGTTTTATTATGGATTGTCCTTTTCTCTTGATCAGTTTTTTTTATTTTCTCTAAAAACTCCAGCGCCACTGCATTATCAGGGTCAATATCAAAACAATGCTGAAGAATGTGCTCAATGGTTTCTTCAGAATCTCCAAGCTGATGATGCAATCGGGCAAGTTCAATAAAAGTCTCCGGTCTGCGATCGTATAAAACAGATTGTTCCAGGTAAGCAATAGCATCTTCAAGTTTACCATATTGCGCCAGTGCAAGGCCTTTTTTCAATAGATCATGGGATAAGTTTGATCTTTTTTCATCCGAAAGATTTTCAAGATCTTGTTCATCAAGTCCCTCAGCAAGCTCTATGCTTAAAAGATTCCTGAACTCGACATGTAGTTCTTTGTGGAAATAATAGGCTCCGCTACTATAGGAAATATATTCAAGTTTTGTCTTCCATGACGAGCTAAACAAATATACTTCATTCTGCTTCTGCTGCTCATTAAATTTCCATAACGCAAATGGTTCCAGCGAAAAACCGGAAACCAGAGTTTCAATGTTTGTTAGTTCATCTATTAAATAGATTTCATTTAAATTCAGCGGTTTGTCAGCATAAAACTGAAATGGTTCCAAAGTCAAACCACGAAGTTCCTGACAGTTTACCTGCCATTTATTGCCTTCAGAAAGAACCACACCCTCTACAACAACTATATTTATTTCTTCCAGGAAAGCAGCACTATTCAGCAAATACGTTAATATCTGCTCCAGGATATCAAGCCGTTCTTTTAGTATTTCCTTGTTAATCTGAACTCCATGACCTATGTTTTTATTTCGGTAGTTTACCAACACATTAGTTATTTCCTGCTTATGATTCCTGTTCTTTTTGTTATAGTTGATTTCTCCTAATTCTTCTACCAGGCCCATTATTTTTCCAGAATCCTCATTCGATTCGGAGAAATACCAGTCATGAATTATTTTCCCAATTTTAAGGTTAGAATTTTCTGAAGCGATTAAACATAATGACCGGAGTAATCCAAGCCACCCTCCAAGGGATGGGCGCTTCAAAAACTCAAGAGTTTTTTCTTTGTTGGGAAGTTTATCAATTAAGTTACCCGACTTTTTTAACCCTTCTTTAAGCTGAACTATGCAAAGAAACTTTACTAATAGCTCAAACAGATCAATGATTAATTTGTGTCGTCCGCCCAGATCGTTTGGGTCTGCAATCCTGAACCTGCGAAAGGCATGGGCAATTGGTAACGGATATTTACTTTCAACAGTTGATTTGATATCATTGAAGCTTTTCATTGACTACTTTTTAAAATTTTGTGGAACGTTATAAAATTACATTGCTGCATTTTCGTTTTAAGTCAGAGAAAGAATCCTTGTATTTAAATGCACAACTTTGATAATTTGAAAATTAATACCAGTTCGATCCTATTCATCCTTTACGCACCTCACACTCATTGCAGTGAATGTAAATTTGTAAAACCGGCTCATCCTATCATTATAAAAATTTAGTTCTCTGTTATAGGCTGTTTTATGCCGGTGTGGCTCTTGTTCTTCCTGATGCACGGTTGATGTCCACCAACAACCAATATTATAAAGATGATTATACGAAACACCCATTGCATAACCACCTGCCCTTGCCGTGAAACCTGATGCATTGTTGGCACCAATATTGGGATGTCGCCAGGAAAGTGTATCTTTTTCCTTTAATCTGCCTGCACCGGAGCCTCTCCAGCCTGTAAGTTCCAATTCTCTCCGTTTAATATCCATAACATTGCGTTCCAAAACCATCCAGTCTTCATCTGAAGGAACTTTCCAACCAACCGGACATAATCCCCTGGGGTCATCAACTGCCAGCCAATTGTACAGCAAACCAAATCTTTCAATAATTTCCTGATTAAGACCTTGGCTAGTATAAGCACCAAGTGAGTCTCCGATAAATTCGAATGTTCCTCTTGTAAAATTGAGTAAGCTGTCTCCATTGTTATAACGGGTTACCCTCAGGTTTTCAGCCATCCACAATTGGGAGCCTATTTTAAGGGATTTATAGATGTTGCCGTCAATGTCTTCAACAGTATCTGTAGCCCAATTGTCTTCGCTTTTAAAAGTACCGCAGGATAAGAAACATAGACCAAGGAAAACTAAAACTATGTGTTTCATATCATTTTTTTAATGGAATAAAAATAAATAGAATATCCGAACAACGATTATCTCGTACATCTGAGAATTTGTCGTGGGTGGTCCACTGTATAAAGTATCTCTAATTTTTAATAGTTTAGGCTATGGCCAGTTTCTCTTCTTTCTGGAATTTCCTTTTGGCAAAAAATATGGGAATTTCAATTACAGAAAAAAGAATTAGTATGAGGCCAGCAGGGCCAAAAATAAAAAAATACCAGTATTTGGTGAGTTCTTTGCCCATTTTGGTCAAGCCACTTAATATTTCACTTACTTCTAGGTTATTTGCCATTAACTGTATTTCTTCATTGTTTAAGCCTTTTATAATATCATCAAAAATTGAGCAAACAGGGTCTTCGGGATCCGCACAAAACTGCTCTTCAATTCGCAGCATTATAATTTCAATTTCAGATGGAGTTGCTATGGAATGGATTTCTTTTATCTTTTCCTGGAATTTGTTTACATAAGTATTGTGAACCCTTTGCTGAGAATGAGTCATGAGGGTGTCAGAAGTGTAGAGAATTGTGAAAAATCCTATCGAAAAGACATATAAACTAATTAAGTGATATTTTGCAGAACCCGTTAAATACTTACGGAGATAATCTGCATAAATATTTTTTTCAACAACGATTGTTTTGTAATAAAGCATTGCTAAAAAAACTACTATTGCTATAACAACAATTATTGCTGATGCGATAAATAAGGTTATGATTACGTCACTTCCCAAATTATTTAAAAGTAAAAGAAACGGGAGAATAGAAACTATTCCAAACAATATCAAAGAAAGCCTAATCAGTTTTCGAATGATAATATTGTCAATTGATTTGAAATGAAATGCTTCGTAGGTATTAAAATTTCTTAATATATTCTTCTCTGATTTAGCTTTTTGATCGATAAATAAGAAGATTGCAAAAAATACGATGAAAATAAATATTAAGTAAATTGTAGGAATAAATAACTGATCAAGCACCGATTTTATAGCATGATTTGCATGAAATAAATCAGCCAATATTGATATTATCTCTCCATTTACATTAATACCAGGCGTTATTATTTGATTAAACATTACACTAGATACAGGCATCAAGAACGAGTGAGAATCCTGAAGGAAGATATTGTACATGAAATATACTATTGTGTAGATTACAAAAGCGGGTAACAAAATGAGAGCAATTTTGAACATCAGAGATCTCTTTTTCTCTTCCTTTTTAAATTTTTCCAATACAATATCCATTGACATTTCATTGTTGAGTGTGATCTTTTTGCCTTTCAGGTTGTTTTTGTGCACTCTCTCTTCTCTTAACAATTGCATTTCTGTTAAAGCTGTGTATGCATGGTTATAAGGTAAAGCTGTTTTGGTGTTTTTACTGCTGTCATTTATTTTTCGCAGCAGCTTTTCATTAATAGTTTCTGTCAACAAGTAGGGGCATTTGTCATTGTTCATCTGTTTTATCAGGTCAAACAAAGTTTCCTGATAAGCCTTGTTTTTCAGAATTCCTTCAATGTATTGCCTCTTTATCTCATCAACTGAAAGCTTACCCGGGATGATTTTGTTATCATATTCTTTCAGCAAATACAGCATTATCAGGGGCTTGCTGCATTGTTCCTTTAACTTGTCATTCAAGTCATCCCAGGAAGTTTTGGGCGTGTATCCTGTATATTGTGCACCATAGTTTTCCCATATTTGACCCAACTCATCGCGGCTCAATGCAGGAAGCAAAGTGGTAATCAGGGGCCTTCCATGGCTAACCGATTGGGGCATAAAGGTTAATTCTTCGATTTTCTTGTCTAAATATTGTTGTGTATATTTTTCTATGCTTTTCTTGAAATACTCAGGTCGGGCAATGGCAATAATCTGAAGTATACTAATATCTTTAAACCGGTAGATGAAATCGATTAGTCTTTCCATTAGTATGGACTGGTCAATACCTTTTAGAAAGTATTCATTCAAATTGTCAATAATAATTGTAAGTGTTTTGCCAGGATGCTTCTTTTGTAAATTATTTAACAGTTCATGCAAATTGCCAGTAACGCCAAGTTTTTTCTTAACGTAGTCATCTAAAAGCATGGGAGCTTCTCCCAACTCATCCAAATGGCGGGCATCGATAAGGAAATTAATCCTATCGTTATTGTTGCTTTTCACATATTGATTGGCAAGGTATGCGCAAAAGGCTGATTTCCCGCTTCCCTGGTCATCACGCAGAAAAATTATTTTTTTATCAGAAGAGAAAAATTCATTTATGATCTGACTATATCCTGCAGGCAAAACATAAACATCTTCATTATATTTACCATTCAGTTCATATTCTGCCAACATCAGCTCGGTATGTTGCAAAGCCCTCTTATTAAGCTGCTCAAGGTCTATCTTTGATGCGTCAATTACTTCAGGCTCTACATATATTTTTTGTAATGCTTCGGCAAGCTCAACAGCCAATAAGTCTTTATCTGTTCGTTTTTCAGATAAATGACGATTGCTGGCATAAAAAACCTTTTTGTTGTCCAATGATTCAAGCAGAAATACATCCTGTGTTTTTCCTTTCGCAATGCTGTCATTGACAAACATGGGGAACAGCTTCACCCTGGACTCTTCGTTTTCAATTATCAACAGGCTTCCACCGGGTATTTTTTTCATATTTGGAAGTTCTTCGCCCATTAGAAAAACATTTCCACCCTCTCCAGGGTTTGAAAGTATGAGTTTATACTGATTTAAAAACTCAAGGTCAGCCAATAGCAAATCAACGATCTGTTCAACAGCAGCAGTTATCTTGCCAAGTGTTTCATCATCATAACCTTTTGAATGTGCAAAATTATTGCGCAGGTTGACCATAAGCTCCAGAAGCCCCAATTTTTTGGAAGGACTGGAACCGTTATTTTCTTCCACCTTTAGCAAAGCTGATTTCTTATTGATCTCGTGTTTTTCAATAAAATCAAGCATCTGTGGGAATTTCCCAAGATCGTCAGGAACCTGCATCCGGTAATTGTAAAACTCTCTCAGGAACCCCAGCCACTTGCCAGGCCCAGGTCGATATGTCATGTTTTCAATAGCCTGATACATTCGCAGGGTTCTCGGGGCATTACTTTCAATATATTCACTGGCCAGAATCAATGATAAAAACTGAAACACCGTGGTAGTTACATCATTGGCAAATATTACCAGGGAAAGGGTTTTGTCATCTCTTTTTACAGCAT
>SLOS01000188.1 GCA_007132365.1 Bacteroidales bacterium
AAAGGGACTGTTTTTTTCGATATAGGTGCACACTTTGGATATTATTCAGCCATTGCTGCAATGCTTAATGAAGGAGAAGAGCAGGTATTTGCATTCGAACCCAGGCCGATGAATGCAAGGTTTTTCCGAAAACACATGAATATTAACCGATTTGACAATGTTGTACTTTTTGAAACTGCCGTGGGTGAAGCCGATACAGAGGTTTTTTTTGATTCTGGTTATGGTTCCGCCACGGGTCGTGTAAGTGCGAAGGGTAACATTAAGGTCAGACAGGTATCGATAGACAGGATGGTAAAAGACAAAACCCTGCCACTCCCTGGTTTTATCAAAATTGACGTGGAGGGAGGAGAGATAGAAGTTCTTAAAGGACTGAAAGATGTTGTTGCTTCCTGCAGGCCGAAAATGCTGGTGGCAACCCATAATCCCCGATGTCACGGGTATGTGTTAAATTTCCTGGAAGAGAATGGCTACCGGTTTGAAATATTGAATCCTGGCAGTGTTGACGGCGACACAGAGATAATGGGCATTGCTGTTATAAGATAGTCTGAATTACTCTCATTTAAAATATATGATTTGGTAAAAAATAAAGTCGGAAAATTATGAATATAAAAAGAAACCAGGTTTTTTGTATTAATAGGAAAATAAATGGAAGAATTTTCAAGGCAGCCGAACGATTCAGCCTCCGGATTATATGCAAAGCTTTATTATCCGGGATTTTTATTACCGTGCTCCTGGCATTCTTTCATGGATGTCAGGGGAAATATGAAGCTGAAGTTATCAGGGCTGGAGTTGGTGTGATGGATATAACCCCCGAGGAAGGATTTCCCCACTATCGCGGTATCAGTACAGGTGTTAAATATCCTTTGTCCGCCAGAGCAATCTTTTTTGAACAGGCTGATGAAAAAGGCGCAATTCTTGTCTGCGATGTTCTCGGCATACCTGGAGATCTGAGCAGGTCAGTTAGAAAATTTGCCTCGGAACAGACGGGTATACCTTTCAGTAATATAAGCATTTCTGCAACACACACTCATACTGGTCCGCGTTTTGATTTCAGCAAATATAAAAATGCCGGTTATTGTGAAATAATTGAAGATGACAGCTATATCTCCCATCTGGTTTCCGGAATGGTTGAAGCTATAAAAAAGGCTAAAGAGAATGCAAAGCCGATAGAAATGATTGCCGGTATTGGCCAGGCAGAAGGAATATCTTTCAACCGCCGCTTTCTGATGACCGACGGACATGTCCGGTTCAATCCCGGCCGGTTGAATCCGGATATTGTAAGGCCGGTAGGCCCCGTAGATCCTGAAATTCACTTTCTTTTATTCAGATCTCCGGGGGAGTTGAATTTTGAAGCATGTCTGAGTGTTTACGCTCTCCATACCGATACACAGGGCGGAACTGAATACAGTCCTGATTATCCTCACTACCTTGAGGGAAACCTTAGAAATCTGTTTGGAAATCAGATAGTTTCAGTCTTCGGTATGGGAACCAGTGGTGATATTAACCACATTGATGTAAGCCGGCCGGCCGAGGCAACCAGATCGGGCCATATCACGAAAATTATCGGCGAAACCCTGGCTGAGTCAATTTATGCAGCTGTTCCTGCAGCACGTCATCTCAAACCCGATCTCAAAATCCTTTCAAAAACCATATACCTTCCACTGCAGGACTTCACAGAGGCTGAATACCAGTGGGCCCTGGAATCCGGCTCCGACCCCATCTATGCTGACCGTGAATGGATAGAGGGAAGGCGTCGCAGTAAAATTCTTTCGCTGGCACAATTACGAAAAGAGGAAGCAGTTCAGCCTTCGGTATCAGGCGATCCATGGAGATTGCCTGTAGAAATCCATGTCTTTCGCCTGGATTCAAATACTGCAATAGTCACCATACCTGGTGAAGTGCTGGTTGAGTTGGGTATGGAACTGAAAGAACGTTCCCCTTTTTTAAATACTTTCGTAATAGAGCTGGCAAATGCCGGCATTAGCTATGTTCCGACGCTCAGGGCTTTCCGGGAAGGTGATTATGAGGCAATTAATACCAGGCTTGCTCCCGGGTCAGGAGAAGATATGATTGAAGCAGCCTTGAACATGCTGAAGGAACTTCATTATGATTTTTCCAGATAACCAGGAAATATTTCCGGTAGCAAGCCGTCCGTGTGTAAAATTTACATCCGGGTATGGACGAGGAAATTCCTGGAAAATTCACGCAATTATAGGCAATTAAATTTTTTCGCAAATAATCTTAAAATAAATCCATAAAAGTGAACAAGTGATTGTTTTTTGAATTTATTTTGCATAAAAAATAATGTTTGAATTAAAGCCAGATAGCCTGGAAGTCGTATTTGACATGAAGTACAAACTAAAAATAAAAGAGAATCCCCAGGGCAAAAATGAAAAATGGAATATTGATTTCCAGTTCCTCACCAAATAATGAGGAAACCGAAACAGAACCTCCGAGTGGGCAATGTCCGGATACTGTAAAAGCAGAAAATAAACTCCCGGTTTTAACCAAACAAATCTCCACCCCGATCAATCCGCAATCACATGCCTTTCTTGCAAAAAATTTCCCTTCAGCAACTGAATCGGACTGGAATGACTGGCACTGGCAATTGCGCAATAGTTTTACCTCTTTTAATGAACTATCTGCAATATTGCAATTATCAGATAATGAGATAAAACCAACCTTTGGGACAAAGCAGTTGCCTCTCAGGATAACTCCCTATTTTGCATCATTACTCAGCAGGTACAACCCCCGACAGGCTTTACGTAAAACTGTGGTTCCGGTTCTTGATGAACTGATAGTTGCACCTGTTGAAAAAGCTGATCCACTTGAAGAAACAGGCCATAGTCCGATTGCAAACCTTGTGCACAGATACCCTGACAGGGTTCTTTTCCTGGTAACCGGATTTTGTGCTGCCTATTGCCGTTATTGTACACGTTCACATCTGGTGTCAAAAAAGGAAAAATGTCATTCCAGCCGCCCGGAATGGGACAAAGCACTTGAGTATATATGGATGCATAAAGAGATAAGGGATGTACTGATATCAGGTGGAGATCCCCTTACTTTGGAAGATTCCCGGCTTGAATACATTCTCAGTAATCTTCGTGCCATTCCACATGTTGAGATCATCAGAATAGGCACAAAGGTGCCTGTTGTACTTCCCCAGCGCATTTCCCGGAGGCTGGTTAACATGCTGCGAAGGTACCATCCATTATATTTGAGTATACATTTCACCCATCCTGATGAGGTGACACCCGAGACGGAATTTGCCTGCAATCGTCTGGCAGATGCCGGAATACCCCTGGGCAGCCAGACAGTTCTGCTGAAGGGAATAAATGATGAAGTTGAAATCTTTAAAGAACTAACCCGCAAATTATTAAAGATAAGGGTAAAGCCCTACTACCTTTATCAATGTGATCTGATTCCCGGTTCTGCTCATTTCAGAACCCCGGTGTCAAAGGGACTTGAAATAATACGGGGATTACGGGGCTTTACTTCAGGTTACGCCATTCCACATTACGTTATCGATGCGCCCGGAGGCGGAGGGAAAATTCCTTTATTGCCCGACAATGTGGTCGCAAGGGATAAAGAGGGTTATCTTCTTGTCAATTATGAAAACAGGACATTTTTTTATCCTGATAAGCTTTTGCCTGAAATCGAAGTTCAGCCACAGGATAGTCAACTCCAATAACCGTTACCGTAAATTCAACTGAGATTCATTTTTTTCTTAAACAGCCTGACAATGTTCAGAATAAGACGCATACATGATGATACCAGGCCAGTGGACCAGAACGCAGTTGAGCAGGTAAAGGCAATCATGAAGTCTCACTTCTCAACCCTTCCTGAAGAAAAACTGGATGAAGTTTCCGCACAATTGAATGATCCTTTGAAATACCGGTTCCGCGCAATACTCTGCGTTGCAGAAAACCGGACCGGTACTGTACTGGGATTTGCCCTGGTAATGTATGCGCCCGACCTGAACTTCTGCTATCTCGATTATATTGCAACTACAAAAAACACAATTTCAGCAGGTATTGGAGGCGCACTTTACCAGAGAGTAAGAGAGGAAGCTATCAATCTGGAATGTATCGGGCTTTTTTTCGAATGCCTTCCGGATGATCCCGGATTATGCAGGGAATCTTCACTGCTCCCGCAGAATATGGCTCGCCTGCGGTTTTATGAAAACTACCAGGCATATCCGTTGATAAATACACTCTATGAGACTCCCGTGAAGGAAACCGATGATTGCCCTCCCTACCTGGTATGTGATTTCCTGGGAAGAGAGGGAACTATGGACAGTTCCTCTGCGAAAAAAATAATCCGTGCTATCCTTGAACGGAAATATGGATCATTCTGTCCTGAAGAATATATTATCAAAGTTCTGGATTCAGTATGTGACAATCCTGTTAAACTGCGTGCTCCCCGCTATATACAAAAGCGGAAACATATTTATTCGGCGCAGGAATATAAGAGAAAGATAAAAATACAACTCATTTATAATGATAAACATAGTATTCACCATATAAGAGAAAGAGGTTATGTGGAAGCCCCGGTAAGGATCAGTTCCATCCTTAATGAATTGCTTCCTTCAGGGATGTTTGAGCTGATACCTCCTGACAGCTACAGTGAGAAATACATACTGGAAGTACACGACAGGGGCTATCTGAATTACTTTAAACGAATATGTAAAAGTCTTCCGGAGGGTAAATCTGTCTATCCATATGTTTTCCCTTTAAGGAATTCCATACGTCCACCAAAAGATGATTCGGTCAGGGCAGGTTATTATTGTATTGACACATTCACTCCCCTGAATAAAAATGCTTACCTGGCTTCCAAAAAAGCAGTTGATTGCGCCCTCACATGCGCTGACCTGCTTCTGGGGGGGAAAAAACTGGCTTATGCACTGATCAGGCCTCCGGGACATCATGCTGAAAGAAAAACCTTCGGGGGCTTCTGCTATTTCAATTCTGCCGCCATAGCTGCCAATTATTTAAGCAGGTATGGAAATGTTGCCCTGCTTGATATTGATTACCACCATGGAAATGGACAACAGGATATTTTTTACCAGAGAGATGATGTGTTAACCATTTCCATTCACGGACATCCCTCTGTTACCTATCCGTACTTCAGCGGTTTCGCCGATGAAAAAGGTGAGTCTGGCGGATATGGGTTCAATGTCAATTATCCACTGCCGGAACATGTGTCAGGTCCCGTTTACCGTACACACCTGGGCAAAGCGATTGGAAAAATCAAAAGCTTCAAACCAGACTTCATGGTATTAGCCTTTGGCCTGGACGTGGCCAAAGGTGATCCGACAGGTACATGGCAGTTAAATAGTGGTGACCTGGAGGAAAATGGAAAAATGCTCGGAGAACTGAAATTACCCCTGCTAGTTGTCCAGGAGGGTGGGTACAGAACCAGATGTCTGGGGATTAATGCCTTAAGTTTCTTTAAAGGATTGTATAAACAATATGAAAATGATAAATAATGAAAATAGGATTTTGCTATGATTTAAGGGATGATTATCTCAAAATGGGTTATTCTGAAGAAGAGACTGCAGAATTCGACAGGCCGGACACTATTGAGGCCATAGAATCCGAACTTATGAAACTGGGATTTGAGGTTGAACGTATCGGAAATATCAGGTCCCTTACAGAGAAACTTGTAAAAGGCTGCAGGTGGGATATCGTGTTTAATATCTGCGAAGGTATGTATGGTGCAGGAAGGGAGGCCCAGGTACCGGCACTGCTTGATGCCTGGAGGATTCCTTATGTATTCTCCGGTCCCCTGGTGATGGCCTTGACTTTAGACAAGTCCATGTCCAAAATGGTTATAAAAAATGCAGGAATTAATACTCCTGAGCATTTTGTTGTATATGAACCGGCAGATATTAAAAGAATCAATATGCCGTTTCCCCTGTTTGCAAAACCTCTTGCAGAAGGCACAGGCAAGGGAATAGATGCCGGTTCGGTCATTACCGGCAAAAAGGGATTAAGGGAGACATGCCTTTCACTATTCACGAAATTTAATCAGCCCGTGCTGGTGGAGGAGTATCTGAGCGGCAGGGAATTTACCGCCGGTATTATCGGTACTGGCAAAAATGCATGTTGTATCGGGGTAATCGAGGTAATACTGAAAGATAATGCGGAGCAGAAGGTTTATTCATATATTAATAAGGAAGAGTGTGAGGAAAGGGTAATATACCAGCCGGCTCCGCTCGGGGATGTCATTAAATGCGAAGAACTTGCCCTTCAGGCATGGAATTCCATAAGGTGTGAAGATGGGGGCAGGGTTGATATCCGGTATGACATTCAGGGCACACCCAATTTTCTTGAAATAAACCCCCTTGCAGGCCTTCATCCTGAACATTCAGATCTTCCTATACTGGCAAAATTAAACGGGATAAGCTACAGTGAGTTAATAAGAATGATAATGGACTCTGCGCTTCAAAAGCTAAAGACCTCACCCCCGCAGAATGGAATTAATGCCGTACCTCTTGAAGCGGGAGGGACCGGATTATCTGGCCTTGCCGATATCCGGTCAGATAGGAAACATACCGGGGCACGGGCTGACAGGCATAATGACAAGATGGCCGGATTGCTATGAGAAATGCTGTAATCCTTATCAATAAGATATCGGCCAACCCTTTGCCTGACGAGCAGGATGTGCTGGAACAGGCTGCTTTGGTTGAAAAGGCCATGCTGATGTGCGGATATTCCTCCCAACGGATCTATTTTGACCTTAATCTGGGGAATACATGGGATTTGGTTAAGAAACTCAACCCGGATGTGGTCTTTAACCTTGTAGAAACTGTAAATGGCAGGGGAGAACTTATCCACCTGGCTCCCACCCTGCTGGAATGCCTTGATATACCCTTCACCGGTTCTGCTTCCCTACCTGTATACCTCAGTTCACACAAAGTGCTGGCTAAAAAACGGTTTATTGATTTGGGCCTGCCTACTCCCGAGTGGTATTATGGTGAAAAGTTCCCGGATAAAATTCCTGAAGGCAGATACATCATAAAACCTCTGTGGGAAGATGGCTCTGCCGGTATAACAGATAATTCAGTAATTTATCTGGATGCATCAGATAATGACCGGTTAGCGGTTATAAGAAAAAACAGAAAGCTGTTTCTTGAAGAGTTTATCCAGGGCCGTGAATTTAACATTTCAGTTATTGGCGGTGACAATGAACCGCTGCTTTTACCTCCCGCGGAAATACGTTTTAAAGATTATCCCCAGGGAAAACCACAGATCCTGAATTATGCCTCAAAATGGGATGAGGGCTCTTTCGAATACAGGAATTCGGAAAGACATTTTGATTTTACCGGCGAAGATGCCGCTCTAATTGAAAGGTTGAAAAGAATAAGCCTTCTTTGCTGGAAAGGGATTGAGATGAGTGGATACGCCCGTTTTGATTTCCGGGTTGACCGGAACAATCAGTCCTTCCTTCTTGAGGTAAATGCCAACCCCTGCCTCTCTCCTGATGCCGGTTTTATTGCCGCAGCTGAAAAGGCAGGGCTTGATTATAATGCAGTGGTGGAAAGGATTCTGGCAGATGCCTGCACAAAATACAAATAACCAACTCATAATCAATTTTAATTAAAAGGAAACCATGGAGTTTAACGATTTTACGATAAGAACAGCCCCGGTTCCCGAAGATATACGAAGTATTAGGGATATCGTTGAATCTACATCGTTTTTCAGTGCCGATGAAACAGATATTGCCGTAGAGCTGGTTGAAGAAAGGCTTGCCAGGGGAAAGTCAAGCGGATATGAATTCCTGTTTGCCTGTCACGAGGGAAAGCCGGTTGCCTACAGTTGCTATGGTTTGATACCCTGCACAATAAAGAGCTATGACCTGTACTGGATTGTTACCCATAATGACTACCGGGGGAAGGGCATAGGAAGCCATCTTCTCAGGCTCACTGAACAGGAGATTGCCAGTGCAGGCGGATACGGAGTATATGCAGAAACTTCATCCAGGGAGCAATATTTATCAACAAGAAGTTTTTATGAAAAGAATAACTATAAGATGAAAGCATGTTTTGAGGACTTTTATGATGACGGCGAT
>SLOS01000159.1 GCA_007132365.1 Bacteroidales bacterium
CAAATCCTGCCACCCCGACATGACAGGACATCTTCCATTATTTGGTCGGTGTCCTTTTCTTTCCCACCCCCACCCGATTTCGCGCTGTCAGGCCACAACCCCCGGGAAAATCAAATTATATTTTATTCGAAAGACAATAAAAAGCTTATTCATATGTATTAAGTATGGTTATCAATGCATTTAACAAGTTGTTTTAAACTCACATAACGGTTAAATTGCTTTCCAATTCCCATGGATCATCCATGCTTTGTCCATGTCTTTTTGTATAACTATGCACATGGATGGTTCATTTAGTCTTATGTTTACTATATTTGTGTAAATAACTGCATCATGGGGAAAATAATTGAAGTGAAAAAATCTGTAAGCCGATCACAGGTTGACGCTGAGATTGAGAGGATTACAGCAAAGAAACGCAAATTCAATCTGAGAAAGTACGTGGGTAAAGTCCGATTTCAGCAAATTGATCCGTTGCAATATCAGGAAAAATTAAGGGATGAGTGGGAATAGTCTCTTAGTCGATACCAATATCCTTATCTACCTTTTTAAAGGTAATGAAAGAGTATATGAGCTACTTTATGAAAGAGATTTATGGGTTTCCTTTATAACAGAGATGGAATTACTCTCTTTTGATGGTCATACTACAGGAGAAATTCAGACTATCCAGAGGTTTTTAAGTAATTGTAAGGTTATTGATATTAATAGAAGTATAAAAGATACTACCATTAACATTCGAAAAACCAATAACCTTAAATTACCTGATGCCATTATTGCTGCCACTGCCCATTATCTTAATATACCGCTAATAACGGCCGATAAAGTATTTAAAAATATTGATGATATTGTTTCGGTCATTGTGGATTTTTAGCTATCCAGCTGCCAACTTAACACTGGGAACAAACATGAACCTATGCTTCAACCCGCCGGAGGCGGGATATTTTTTGTACATTCTTTTCCAAGAATCGTTTCGTGCATCTCTTAAACCAGGCTGAATAATATAGAAACAAAGGAGTTGAGTGCAGTTTACAAATTAAGAGTTGGCTCATAGTTGGCTCATAGTTGGCTCAGTTGGCTCACAAAGGGCTCATAGTTGGCTTATGTATAAGGCACCTCCCAATCTTTCACATTGTCGACCTCAACTGTGGACAGCATCAGGTAATAGCCAATTATGGATAAGAATCCTTGGACTCTCTAACTTCTTGGAAGTAATCAAGTTTTTATCCACAACACATAGTTTTTTGTCATATTTTTTGTCCGCCCCCCGAAAATCCCGCTGAAAGCGGGAAAAAATTTAAGGCGGTGTCCGGCGTGTCAACCGTGTCAGCCGTTTTGTTGAAAAATTAGCCCGATGGTCTGAGGTTCCCGTTTATCCAGACGTCTGATGAGTCCGCCTACCTGCCGAACCGCCTCAATGCCCTGTTATCATTGATGGCCAACGCATCCCGCCGGGTGGGGTGGTTCCTGATAAATATCTGTAATATGTTGATATCTAATTGTCTCTGTGAATTTTTTGTTGAAAAAAAGTTCGAACTTCGTTCAGTAGTTTGCGACATGACAGGACATCATCCATTTTTTGGTTGGTGTCCTTTTTTATATTTCTTTTAACAGGTTAGAAAATTCTTCCGGTGTAATATTAATTTGCCTCAAAATCGCACGAATCAAAAAACGGCTCATATCTTGATTTCCATGAAGGGGCAGAGTAGTGTACCGACCATCGGGATGTCTGTAAAAAGCATGGCTGCCACTTTGATGTTTTACTTCAAAGCCTAAGTAGAACAAAAGCTTCTGCATGATTTTAACCTTCACAATTGGCACTTTAGTGCTCATATTGCAACCGAAATATTATGTGTGCCGATGAATTTTGGTAGTTCTTTCTTTTCTTCATCAGTCATTTCCTGAAGGCACAACCGTATTACATCTTGCAGGTTGCTGTATAGTTTGTCCAATGTCGGTGCTTGTGTATGTGCACCGGGTAATCCGGGTACAATTCCGACATATTGATTGATGTCATTGTCCCAAATTATTTCTGCGGTGAAGTTGTAAACCATTGCTGATATTTTTTTAAAGATAACGATAATTTGATTTACAGTGTTTTTAAAAGAAACTTTCTCTTTTTATGGTATAGTATCTATTAATGATTTTTTACCAGGTTCTATATTCATTATTGGCTCTCATGCATAGTCCTTAGCTATAAGCATTGACCAATATGAGGATATTCGCGTTTTTATAAAAGTTCCTGACCGGTTTTATAAAGTTTTTTTCACAGAAGATCATAAAACATAATTGGTTACTTATCTGCACGTTATTTTAAAGGGTCTGCAAAGGAGTCCGAAACTTGTTCCTTATGACCAGGGTCAGAGGTTCCAGATTTTCATCCATTTTTACATTTCTTGTTTCCTTTTTTGCAGGTAAATAAAAAAAATAGTTGGTGAACTTTGTGATATTATAATTCTAATGTTCACTAAAATCTAAAATTATGAAGACTAAAAACACAACAATGAAGTTTATGCCTTTCTGGGTAATTATTTCTGCATTCATCATCGCTTCATGTTCCACCGAAGATATTTATGAACTGGAGGAAGATGTGATTTTGGGCAGGGAAACCAAGGAATTTTCCGAGGGTTTTGATCTGAAAAGTGGCAATGCCGCCCAGAACCAAATACTGGCGCAGATCAGAAGGGCAACCGCAAAATATCATGATCTTGATGCAGCTGTTGCAGATGGCTATATTTTGGATCCTCATTGTGTAGAGCATCCGGAATTTGGAGCAATGGGGCAACATGCCGTGAATATGGCCAGGATTGTACCTTTTGTGAATCCTTCAGAGCCCGGTGTATTGGTATATGAACCCGCGAAGAACGGAAAACTCAAACTGGTAGCCGCAGAATTTCTTGTTCCTGCAGAACCGTGGGATGCGATGAACCCGTATCCACCAATGCTGGGTGAGGTTGAATTTGATGATCACAGGGAGATTATTTTCGTGGAAGATGAATTCGGGGTCCTTGTCCCCGTCAATGCAAAGGGGGGACCGCCATTCCCACATTACCAGCTTCACGTTTGGGTTTGGAAGCACAACCCGCTGGGAATGTATTTCCCGTTTAATCCCAATGTGAGCTGCCAATACGCTACCCATGAAGATATGGACTGATTGTTCCTGACCTGTCCTGTTTTGATAAATAATTTTATCAGGGTTAAACATTTTTCTGTTAAACCTGTTTAATAAAACAAGTGGATTGAATCTGCAGATTCATTCCACTTGTTTTATTATTTTGAGAGTGTTTCATTTCCAGAATATTAAATGCAGCTAATACAACAAAGGGTTTTCATATGCGTGCAGAAACTTACCCGGCGATATAGCACAGTAATCGATCAGGATAATTATCAGATCCTTTGGCTGGAAAACGGGGTGAAAAGCATTGACGTGGATCTCGAAGGCCGTGAATCCTTACCTTTATCCATAATATTTCTTCATCCCGGTAAAGAAGTAGAACTCCGGTTTAATTGTTTTCAACCAAAAGGCTGGATAATAAAGTTTTCACACACATTTTTCAATCAGCAATACCTGAATGGTTTCAATATTCAGCATGCTGATATTTTTCTCTCATCGGGCGAGATTCCACTCATTGTGCTGAGCCCTAAAATCGGAGACCGGATCAATTCCATTGCCGAGATGATAGCCGAAATGATGCAATCCGATATCCCAAACAAAGTACTTGCGGCATATTCGCTTCTTAAGACCCTGCTGGTATATTGCGACAGCAAATGCAATTTACGTGTAACGACAGGGAGCAATAATCATTACCTGGATATTGTAAGCAGGTTTAAAAATCTGGTTTCACAAAATATGGTTACTTTTCACCGGGTTTCTGATTATGCTGAAATGATGCATATCTCACCCAAAAATCTCAATAAAATTGTGAAAGAAGTGATGGGGGTAACGGCCAAATATGTTATCAGCGAACAACTGCTTATCAGGTCATGCCGGGATCTGCGGTTCACCAATCTTTCAATAAAGGAGATTTCCATACAGCTGGGCTTTTCCGAACCTGAACATTTCAGTAACTTCTTTAAAAAGAATATCGGATGTTCACCAATTGCCTACAGGCAGCAATAATACTCCTTTGCAATTAATCTCCGCATTGGAATGGATTATCTTTTTCCTGTCACAGACTGCGTGTTGATAATCAGAAACAGAAGTTCAGCCAAAATCTTGATTGTTAAAATGGATACAAGGTCTTATCGGATCTGAATACTTTCACTTTCTCCCCTGTTGTTTCAATCCGGGGATTGTCTTTTATTTCATGATGTATCGCATCTGATATATATAATTCATCCAGGTGACGGGTATTTTTTAATCTGATTATGCGTTCTTTACCGGGCTTGATACTTCCGCAATTACGTAAGGCAAGGCACAGGGCTTCCAGATCATTTTCCGCCACAATGGGTATTTTGCCTCTTTCCAGAAAACTGCTTGTTGATACGTTTTTATATGTTTTTTCAAAATCAATTTTATTGAAAAGCTTTCGGGTTATTACATCAGCCAGTCCCACCCCTATGGCATTTCCATGAGATTGATCAGTTAAATCATGAACCACTACTGATTTAATTTTCGGATTTTCCGGTTCCGGTTGGCCGTATATTCTTATTCTGCCCAGAACATGGGTATCCATTCCTACGCCGCTTATATCTTTCCCCATCTCGTCAATTAGCAATAGATCAATATCATTTACCGGTAATTCAGGCCTGTGTGACCGGGCTGTATTTAGCAGGTCAGGTTCTTCTTTAATTATTTTATTTCCGGGAATTGCCCTTATCATCATCGTTTTATCATAGGCATTTTCAACCAGGGCAATACCGGCGAGTATCTTGCCTGTGTCAAAGATAATTTTTGCCAGAGAGGGAATAAGGTTTACCAGGCCATGAACCCCGAAATCATGAATAGCCTTTGCACCATGTTCTTTGCCCAATCCGATGACTGCCATTTTTACCAGTCCGCTTTCATATTCTGCATTAAAATCTGTATGAGGTTGTATTTTATTGATAAGTATTATACCATCCGATTCATATGCAAGTTTATCCATGAAGATATGATTACCGGATTTTATTCCGGGAGGTCTGATCGTTTCCATGTCAGACCGGATAAGTGCTCCGATATTGTTTTCAGTTATTCCATATCCTGCCAGAACTTCTTCCTGACCATGTGCAGTAGCCCCGCCATGACTCCCCATGGCCGGAATTATGAACGGATTCCCCCCCTGTTCTTTAACAAAATCAACAGTTTCACGGACAATAATTTCCAGATTATCTATCCCCCTGCTTCCAACACCAATTGCAATGGATGAATTCCTGGTAATTATGCCCGACAATTTTTTCAGTTCCTGCCGGCAGGCTTTTTTCACATCCGTTAAAGAGTTATCCGGGAAATGATTCCTTACTTTTATTAATTGGTATTCCTTCATTGTTACAAGTTTCCGGGGAATCTCTAAAATTACCGTGCAGCCTGACTGATCAAAGAACCCACAGGCTTAATAACCATACTGCTATTGCCGAACAAATTCCAACTATAAAAGTACCGGTGGTTTGCAGCCTGTAACCCTGATTAACAGTCATCCCCGACATTTGAGTAACCACCCAGAAGTAGCTGTCATTTGCATGGCTGGCTATCATGGCTCCCGAGCCAATGGCAACCACAACCAGTGCTTTGGCCAAAGGTGCATCCATCCCCAGCGAAGGCACCAGCGGCGCTAAAAGACTGGCGGAAGTAATAATGGCAACAGTTCCTGAACCCAATGCTATCTTTAAGGATGCAGTAATGATGATCGGCAATAATATACCAAGGCTCCGGGCACCTGCCAGATTATCTCTCACAACTCCGGCAATCCCGGATTCCTGCAATACCGATCCAAAAGCGCCGCCGCACCCGGTTACAATAATGATGCCCGCCGCAGCTATAACACCCTGGCCAAGCCATCCCGACGTGGACAACATCTCTTTATTAAGTTTAAGAGGCAGTAAAAATGAAAGCACGACTCCAATCATTAAAGCGACAGAGGGTTGTCCGGCAAAGCTGATTATTACCTGCAGCATTCCTTCTCCAAAAAAGGAAGAAGGCAACTCACTTACTGATCGTAGCAGGATCAACAGTATCGGAACAAAAATCGGTAAAAGTGATTTAAAGAGCGAGGGCCTTTTTTTATTTTTGATATCTGTTATTTGTTTTTCTGCTGATGACCCTTTTACTATTGGTTGATTTGCTGATGGTTCTGCGCAGGTAGAAGAATTTGCAATTTTAAATTTTGAGGCTATTTTCAAAGCAAATAACCAGCCTGTAATTAACCCGATCAGACTCACCGGAAAGCCAAGTAAAATTATCAGACCCATATCAGCTCCCAGTATTCCGGCTGCAGCGACAGGTCCGGGGGTTGGTGGAATAAGTGAGTGGGTCACATACAGTCCCAGGCTCAGTGCCATAACCAATACAGCCAATGAAATTTTTGTATTGCGCGATAAGGACCTGGCTAACGGGGATAATACAATAAATGCGGAGTCACAAAAGACAGGGATGCTAACTATGTAGCCAACAATACTCATAGCAAACGGCATATTTTTTACCCCGACCAGTTTTAATGCTCCTTCAGCCAGTTTATAGGCACCACCGGATTCTTCAAGGAATTTACCAATAACAGAGCCAGCCAGGATCACAATGCCAATGTAACCTATTGTACTGCCGAATCCGGCATTGACAGCCTCCACCACTTTATTAAGAGGCATGGTTCCCGAAAAGATTCCAAAACCAAAAGAAACTGTTATAAGAGACAGAAAAGGATGCCACTTCAGAACCGAAGTAGATATAATTATAAATACAATTGACAAGAACAACAGAATAATTAACCACATAACCGGCGAAAGGTAATGAAAAAAGTACAAACCGATAACAAGTGCCCTAAATATCTCCGGCCGGCATCTTCGACAAATGAAGGTGTAAAAAATCACCGCTATTCCGGAAATGAATCAGTCAGTATAATATCATTATGATAAACTGAGTTAATATATGTATCCATCCTGCCAAACAGGTAGGTGGATTTTCTGGCGTAAATCAGATATTTTTGTAACCGGAAACCTGGATATTAAATTCTGATAACATTTACCTGTTAAAAGTAAAACTAATGAGCTTAAGCTATAAGAACCTCTTTATTTTACTTCTGCTTTTAAATTCATTAGGTTCTTATGCCCAGGTCAAAGACATAGGGTTGCCATCAATTGTAAATCATTCCAGAAGTGAGTATAATGCAGGTACTCAAAACTGGGGTATTACCCAGAGCAGGAATGGTTTCATGTATCTTGGGAATAATGACGGAATTCTCGAATTTGATGGAACAACCTGGACAACTTACCCTGTTCCTAATTCATCTGTTGTAAGGTCTGTTCTGGCTGTCGGCGATACAATATACTCCGGGGCTTTTGAGGAGATCGGTTATCTTGCTCCTGACAGAGACGGAAGGCTGACCTACTATTCACTGAATTATCTGATACCTTCAGTATCCCCCGGTGTTGATGAGATCTGGAATATTTACGAATTCAACGGGAAGGTTATTTTTCAATCCTATAACTATATCTTTATCCTCTCAGGGGAAGAGGTCAGGATTATCGAACCATTGAGCAGATTCAGCATGCTTCATCTGGTAAATGACCAGTTTTACGTGGTTGACACAGATCACGGTTTGATGTTGCTGGAGAATGATAGTTTAAAGCTTGTAAGTAATCACCCCATCTTTTTCCGGAATGAGATAAGAAATATTTTGCCCCTGTTTAGTGGTGCTCTTCTTATTGGCACCTCCAATGACGGTTTATTTTTGTTAAACCGGGCGGATAACAGTATTATTCCATGGGATACAGATGTAAACAGCCGGATAAAGGAGGATAACCTCTTTTCAGCGATCAGGCTGTCAAATGGTTCTCTTGCTTTTGGATCGGTAAGCAATGGGATCTATTTAAGTAATCAGGAGGGACAAATTCTTCAGCATGTTA
>SLOS01000283.1 GCA_007132365.1 Bacteroidales bacterium
CAGGTGTACGGCAGATACATCCCGTAGTGGAGGGTTTCCCGCTTTTCCCTCTTGCAATGATCGGAGGTATGATAATTCAGGCTTTGTCCATGCGCCTTAAAGTGGACCGGTACTATGACCGGAACAGTTTTGAACGGATACTCGGGTTTTCTCTTGATATTCTTGTTGTTGCCGCAATTGCATCAATTCGCCTTGACCTTTTTGCCGAAAACCTCTGGCCATTCCTGATCCTTATGGCAACAGGCATAGCCTGGCTCTGGTTCTGCCTTGTGGTGCTGGCACCCAGGATGTTTCCGTATAACTGGCTTGAACGCGGGATAACCGAATATGGTATGCAAAGCGGAGTTACAGCAATGGGGCTGCTGCTGTTAAGGCTGGTGGACCCTAAATACAAGACAGATACAGCCCAGGCGTTTGGCTTCAAACAGATGCTGTATGAACCATTTCTGGGTGGGGGACTGATAACTGCAACGGCACCCTTCATTGTTATAAACCTGGGAGTCTGGTGGTCTGTCGGAGCCGCTGCCAGTATTATTGTTATCTTTATGCTGGTTTCCTGGCTCAATGGCTGGACTCGGATAAAACCCCTGAGGCGGCAGCAACCCTGAAAGTCTAAATTCTTATTCATCTTCCGGTGAGAGAAAAGGAAAAATTCATAGAGAGCATCTTTTACCCCATATTATTCCTGCTTTTAATATGGGGAATTAAAATTGCTGAGAATATCTTCAACCTCCGTCTTGGAATACTGGGTATCTATCCGCTTCATTTGCATGGATTACCGGGAATTTTTTTTTCACCGCTCATACATGGCGACTATGCTCATCTCTTTGCCAACACCGGCCCCCTTCTGGTACTTGGAACGGCAGTTTTTTATTTTTACAGGCCGCTTGCCTTCAGGCTGATTTTCCTGTCATGGATCATAACAGGTACCTGGGTCTGGTTTGGCGGCAGGGAGGCATATCATATAGGGGCAAGCGGACTTATTTACGCACTGGCATCCTTTCTTTTCTTCAGCGGTTTTATCAGGAGAAGCATTGAACTGATGGCCATTTCACTTGTTATTGTATTTTTGTACGGAGGGATGATTTGGGGGATATTCCCATTAAGGGAAAAAATTTCATGGGAATCTCATCTTATGGGCGGTATTGCCGGGTTTGTGCTTGCCGTTTATTACAAAAATTTCGGTCCGCAAAGAAAGAAATACTCCTGGGAGGAGGAAGAAGATGAGGATGAAAAAGAACCTGATATAATTGATGATAATCCGGATTCAGATTTCAAGTCATAAACCTGATAAAAACAAATGCAATCCTCACACTACTACAGTATTCTTGGAGTTTCTGAGAATGCAAGCATCAGGGAAATAAAAAACGCCTTCCGCCGAAAGGCAAAAGCTTATCATCCTGATATTAACAAGACAAAGGGAGCACATGAAAGGTTTATCGACATCAACGAGGCCTATACATACCTTATGAACCTTCATAACAGGGAAACAAGGGATATAACTGACCACTCCGACCCTGATGGACACTATATCAGATGGATGGAAAGGGAAAGACAGAAGGCAAGAGCCAGGGCGGCAACAAGGGCGAGGATGAAGTTTGAGGAATTTCAGAGGTCGGCAATATACAGAACCACCAGCCGGCTTTCACATATGCTTGACTATTTCCTGCTGTTTTTGGGAATCTTCATTATTATTGCCGCAGGATTTGGCCTGTACACACAGGGATTGTATATCGAGGACGACGGTGAGGAGGTACTGAATATAAGTGGTATAGTTGCAGACATCATAATAACGTTTGCAGGAACTCTTTTCATCCTTCTTTCGTGGAGCAATATCAGGACATACCGGAAAAAAACCCGAAAAGACTAGAAAAATCAATTATCAAATATTACTCTCCGTAAATATCCGGTCTCCTTACCATACATGCTCAAGTATCAAAAGATGTGAATATTGATATATTGAAAATTATTTCTCATTTTGCAAATATGTATATTTACATATTAAAAATAAATTACAACAAAATGATAAATATTTATAAATCAGCACAATATATTGCAATTCAATTCAGCCTTATTATCTTATGGTGCTGTTCGGACCCTGTGGTTACCATTCCGGAGATCACCACTGATGAACTAATACAGCACATTGAATACCTTGCATCTGACACTCTTCAGGGAAGATATCCCGGAACCGCGGGAGACAAACTGGCTGCTTCCTATATCAGAGATCAACTCACTCAATCGGGACTTACGGCTGAAGCGGAAAATGGTTTTCAATATTTCTCTCTTGTTACGGGAATAAGTGCCGGAGAGAATAATCATTTCTCTGTCAACGGTTATGTTGCTGAATCCGGCAGAGACTTCACTCCCCTCCCATTCTCCGAAAATGCCGAAATTACGGCGAATGTTGTATTTTGCGGGTACGGATTCTCAATAGACGCGGAAGACCTGCAATGGGACGATTATTCCGGCGTTGATGTAAGCGGTAAATGGGTGATGGTTCTGCGGGGAGATCCCGAACCGGAGGATGCTAACAGTATTTTTGCGACATACAGTAATGATCGCTGGAAAGCATACCGGGCGGCCGAAAAAGGAGCAGCAGGTATGATTATGGTATCAGGAGAAAGATTTGATAAAGATGACGAACTCGTTGAGATAAGGACACATCAGGGAAAGGTCACAATACCGGTTATCCAGGTAACCCGTCACCTGGCCAATTTTATCCTGTCAAATAAAGGGAGAGCCATTGAAGCGCTTGAAGAAATACTTGCCGTAAATATGCAGCCTGAATCATTCAATACGAACACCAGCGTTATGGCCTCAACCGATCTCATTGTCAATGAATCCACTACCATGAACGTGATAGCAAGCCTTACCGGAAATGATCAACTGCTCAAGGATCAGTATATAATCATAGGGGCCCATTATGATCATCTGGGAACCGGAGGAGCAGGGAGCGGAAGCAGAAGGCCGGATATCCGTGAAAGCCACCCGGGTGCTGATGACAATGCTTCGGGTGTTGCGGCCATGATTGAAATCGCTGAAAAGCTCTCCGGCAAAAGGTATAAACTTAGGCGCAGCTATCTTTTTATGGCTTTTGGTGCAGAAGAGAAAGGTCTGCTTGGTTCCAGGTATTTTACTGAAAACCCGGTTGTTGACCTTGGATCCGTCAAGGCAATGATAAATCTGGATATGGTTGGCAGGATGAATGAATCGCAGACTTTGCAGATTGGAGGAGTGGGCACTTCCGTGGAAGGAGAATCAGTTATAAATAACCTTGCCGGCAGATACGATTTCAACATTGTCCCTTTCAGGGAAGGATTCGGTCCCTCAGATCATGCATCCTTCTATGCCAGGGATATACCTGTATTTTTTTTCACCACGGGACCACATCCCGATTATCATACCCCTGATGACAGGGCTGACAGAATTAATTATGAGGGACTGCAACGAATTTCATCATTCGTCTGCGACCTTGCAATGGAGCTGGACAGAATGGATGATCGCCTGAGCTTCCAGGAAGCAGGGCCAAGGGTACCGTCAGTCCCCCGGCACGGAAACAGGCGTGTCACTCTGGGAATAATGCCCGATTTCGCCTCGGCAGGCGGAGAGGGACTCAGGGCTGATTTCGTCACACCCGGAAGGCCTGCTGATCAGGGAGGAATGAAACAGGGTGATGTAATTATAGCAATAAACGGTAATCCGGTGAAAGACATACATGAGTATATGTACCGCCTGGGCCAGCTAAGCCGGGGTGAAACTATCAATGTTGAAGTTGTCAGAGGTGAAAAAACAGAGATCCTTCTAATTCAATTGTAATATTTAACAATTTCAAATTTTTCAGTATAATGAACCAGAAATCAAAATCGGCCCTGCTATGGACACTCGCAATTGTGGTTACAGTTACATCCGCCATCTACCAAAGGTCGACCGGGCCAACCAAACCCGTTAGCTTTACCGTGGAGGTTGGCAATGAACCCTACCGGTTCAGTCTCAAAAGGAGCCATGTAATAACGAGGGACTTCATTCTCAGGCTTGAGGATGCCCCCTCCCGGCTTGAAGGAAAGGTTGTTTACAGACGGTACCCTACCAATGAGAAGTGGACAGAGAAGGATTTTCTCAGAGCGGGAAATGATCTTACCGCCAGGCTTCCAATTCAGCCACCTGCAGGTAAAATGGAATATTACCTTGTCCTGACCGATGGCGATCAGGTTTTGGAACCGGCTGCAAATGATCCGGTCATTATAAGGTTCAGGGGCGATGTTCCTGCAATTTTCATGATACCACATATACTTTTTATGTTCGCAGCAATGCTCTTTTCCAATCTTACCGGTATAATGGTCCTATTCAAATATCCGGCTTACAGGCGATACATGAAGTTAACCTTCTGGACTCTTCTGGTGGGCGGACTCATTCTCGGGCCGGTAATACAGAATTATGCATTCGGCGATTTATGGACCGGCTGGCCGCTGGGAAGAGACCTTACCGATAATAAAACACTGGTTGCTTTTCTCATATGGGGCCTTGCACTGTTCACCAACAGGAATCCTGATAAACCCAGGCCGGGGTTTGCATTGCTTGCGTCTTTTGTGTTGCTGCTGGTATATTTTATCCCTCACAGCATGATGGGATCGGAACTAGACTACTCTACTGGCGAGGTGGTTACAGGTTTTCTGCAAAACCCTGCCTGTTTGTTGTTTATGCAATAAGCCGGATTCTATTGCAGATTTACTGCCGGCTCGAGCATGAAAAAAAATAATTTCCCTGCCATGCAGCACAAGGTTTTCAAAATCGTCTTTAAGGTAGTTCTATGAAAAACAGCAAGCCTGTCTATCTGAACGTCCATCAGGATATTATAGACAATTGCAGGAAAGGGGACAGAAAAGCGCAATTTCAGATCTATAAATTGTATTACAGAAATATGTACAATATCAGTCTGCGAATTGTGAATGACACCCAGGAAGCCGAAGACATTATGCAGGATTCCTTCCTTTCTGCTTTTGAGAATATCGACACCTATGGCGGAAATGTGAGTTTTGGGGCCTGGCTTAAGCGGATAGTTATAAACAGATCGCTGGATGCACTGAAGAAAAGAAAAATTGATCTGCTGAGTATTGATGATGCTGCAGAGTTGCCGGCCGGAGCCGATGAAGATACTGATCAGGAGTCACTCAATCTGCAGGTAGAGGAAATACACAGATGCATCAAGCTGCTCCCCGACGGATACAGGATAATACTTGGTTTATACCTGCTGGATGGTTACGATCATGAAGAGATTGGTGAAATACTTGATATTTCGGCATCAACTTCACGTTCCCAGTATTACAGGGCAAGGTCCAAACTGGCTGGACTGATCAGGAAAGGGGGGAAGATCTGAATTTTAACAGGTACGGAATACAAAATTTAATATTGCAGAAGATATTACAAATGAAGGAGCTTGAAAAATATATTACTGATAACCGAGAGAAATTCAACCGGGAGGAGCCTGAGAAGGGGCATTTTGAAAGGTTTGAAAGCAGACAGGCTGATTACCGGAAAAGATCAGACAGCTTTTCATGGAAATATATGTTGCAGGCAGCAGTAATTGCCTTACTGATAGTGATTTCCACTCTCTGGGTATATGAAAAAATCTCCGGCATCGATGAGGATACCACCCTGATAACCCTGGCAGATATATCACCCGAATACAGGGAAGCAGAAATTTATTATACTGCACTTATAAATCGTAAATACAATGAGATTAAATCATTCAATTTTCACAGCAATTCAAGGGAGCGGGAAATTTTACTACAGGAACTATCAGAGATGGATACAATATACAAATCGCTTGCAAAAGAGCTGAATGCAGAAAGAGGCAATCAAATGGTCATCAGTGCAATGATAAAACATTACCAGTTAAAACTCGAAATAATGAGCCGGATACTGGAACATTTATACCAGGTTCAATCCGACGAACAAATTAAATCAGAAAACGATGAAAACATCAGAATTTAAAAAACTGGCAGTTATACTGTTGATTGCAGCAGCTCATGTCACACTGGTCACTGCAGGACAGGAAGCTGTAAGAAAATATGAGAAACTGTTTCCGCTTACTGCCAAAGGTTCCCTTGAGATAGAGAACCGCTACGGCAGTGTTGATATCAGAAACTGGGACAGGGATGAAATATCTGTTGATGTAATTGTAAAAGTCACCCATTCGGACAGGGAGACCGCAGACAGGCAGCTATCATATATCACCATAAACTTCAGTCAGCGGGAGAACTCCGTTAAGGTTGTAACCGAAATAGATCAGCGGATCAGCCGCAGGGGATCCAGATGGTTCTCTTCCGATATTGACGGGCAAAGCATCAGTATTGACTATACCGTGTATGCCCCAAAAGAATCTGATTTCAGAATTACACACAGATATGGTGATATATTTATCAATGAAGCAACAGGACACACTTTTATTGATCTTAGGTACGGAAACCTTCAGGCTAACAGTATAATAAGGGATAATACACGCCCCCTGAGCGAGATCAACCTTGCATACTCAACGAAGGCAACAGTAACAAATGCTGATTGGTTGCAGGTTAACATGAGGTACTCAGACCTGTTTGTGGAACGTTGCCGCGCACTTGTAGTTACCTCAAGCTATTCAAAACTTAAAGTTGAAAGCGCAAGTTCCATCGTGACCGAATCACGTTACGGGGAATATAACCTGGGCCAGATCACAAATTTTGTTGCTGAGAGCGCCTATACTAATTACACAATAAACAGAATAGGCAGCATACTTGATGTTGAGTCAAGATACGGTAATGTAAGGGTTGATAATGTACCTGCCGGATTTTCAAAGGTCAGGTTTGTTGGCAGCTACGGAAATATGCGTGCAGGAATTGATCCTGATGCATCCTACAGGATTGAATCAACAGCAAGTTACGGTTCTGTGAATATTCCTTCAGGGGCACAGGTGAACCGTATAAGCCGTGGGACGCAAACCACTCTTTCAGGTATCGTTGGCGATGATTCACAACCCTCTGCTACAGTTGATATAACAACCCGTTACGGAAACGTTAACCTTACTTCCAGGTAGCTAAAACAGCAGTTTAACCAGATAGTTTTCCGCAATATAAATATGCAGGATAATTGTATGATTTCCGGCCGGGTTCCGGCCGGAACTTTTTTTAATAAAATACGTATAAGTAATTGATAAAGTCATATGAATTAATATCTGTTACCGATTGCTATTCGGGAATACTTTATTAATTTAGCACACTGTTCACAACCCGTTTACACATTCAAACTTCCGCATCATTAATGTTTGATAGAATGTCAGTATCCGCATCAAGTTTTTCTGATCAAAACAATGAAGGATTCAGATTATTATTTGAAAATTCACCGGATGCAATATTTGTCCAGGATGAAAATGGGAACATACTTAACGTAAACCAGGCAGCCTGTGAACTTCAGGGCATAGCGCATGAAAAGCTTGTTGGAATGAATATCCGCAACCTTGTTCCCGCAAGTGAAGTGGAAGCCCTTTTAAAAAGAAACAGGCTGTGGTTCAATGGAAAGATAAATTTTTACGAGGGAGTTGTTTACTCTGCTACCGGAAAAAAAATTCCAGTTGAGTTGCATGGGAAGATAGTTAATTTTTCTGAAAAACCTTCTCTCCTTCTCATTGTCCGTAATATTACGAAAAGGAAGAAAGAAGAAGAGCGGATAAAACTGGAGAAGCTGCATTTCGAAAATTTTTTCAAAGCAGCACCGGAGGCCATAGTTATTGCAGATCAGGATTCCAGGATTCAAAGAGTGAATGATGAATTCACCAATCTTTTCGGATATACGGCAGCAGAAGTTGTTGGTAAAACAACCCACTCCCTCATCACACCTCCTGATAAGGTCGAAGAATCAGAGATTTTCAACAGATCAGTAAGCAAAGGGCGAAGAACAATCAAGGAGACCATAAGATACAGAAAAGACGGTAGTCCGGTCACTGTCTCCGTAGTGGGTGCCCCTATCACTATTAAAGAGAATCAAACAGGTATACTGAAAATATACAGTAATATCACCGAACAAAATGATATAAAAGAGGCTCTTATAGAAAGCCAGGAAAAACTGAGGAATATTTTCGAAAGCTCACCCGATGCAATTGCTTTGACCACTCTCGATGGAATTTTAACAGACAATAACAAGGCTGCCCTAGAATTGTTTAAATTTACCGATGGCAAAAAGTATAATGGTTTCTCGATTCTCAGGCTTATTGCCCGAAAGGACCATAAGCGTGCCCACGGTTTCATTAAATCTGTAATTAAAAAGAGCTCTGTCAGAAACAAAACCTTTACACTGGTAAAAAGTGACGGGACCAGCTTTTTTGCTGAAGTATCGGCAAGCGTGCTGAGGGACAAAGACATGAAACCAGCCAACCTGATAATCATAGTAAATGATATTACCGAGCGGCTGCTTTATGAGAGAAGGCTTGAAGAAACTATGGAGAAAGCTGTTGAATCAGATAAACTCAAATCAGCTTTCCTTGCCAACATGTCCCATGAGATCCGTACTCCGATGAATGCAATAATAGGATTCTCAAAACTCCTCAGCACACAGCAAACAAGTGATTCTGACAACACCGAATATATCGAAATAATTAAGAATACAGGTAATACCCTGCTTAACCTTATAGATGATATTATTGATTTTGCGAAGATTGAGGCCGGTGAGGTAAAGGTAACAAACTCTGCCTGCCATGTCCATAAGGTGATGAGAGAGTTGTATGCTTACTTTGAAAAAGAGCACCTGAGCAATGATGAAACAAATATTGATCTGATCCTGAATATTCCCGATCCCCACAATGAACTTGTCATACTTACCGATTCGAACCGTCTCAGACAGATCCTTTCCAATCTTTTAAGCAATGCCCTCAAATTTACAATAAAAGGTAAGGTTGAGTTTGGATATCAGATTAACTCCGACAAAATTAATTTCTATGTAAGTGATACCGGTATCGGAATACCGGAAGACAAGCACAAAATAATATTTGACCGGTTCAGGCAGGTGGAGTTCAACTACAATAAAAAATTCGGGGGAACCGGTCTTGGACTGGCCATTACCAGGAATCTTGTCAGGCTTCTTGGCGGAGATATCGGGGTAGAATCAAAAAAAGGTAAAGGATCCGTATTCCGGTTCAACCTGCCCCTTATCAGGATGGAGAGTCCGGAGGAAAAATCAATTAAAACAACTCCGGAAACGACCTACTTTAGATGGGATGACAAGGTTATTCTTATTGTTGAGGATAATGATCTGAATTCAAAGCTTTTGCTGAAAATGATGGAACCTACGGGAGCCAGGGTTATTATTGCTAAAGACGGCAAACCGGCCATTGAAGAATGCAGGACCAATTCGAAAATAGACCTTGTGCTTATGGATATTCAGATGCCGGAGATGGACGGTTATGAAGCCACGCGCACCATTAAGGATATAAGGCCCGAAATACCGATCATTGCACAAACAGCTTATGCCATGGCAGACGAAAGAGACAAGATCATCTCCGCCGGCTGCAATGATTACCTGCCAAAACCCATCAGGCAAAAAGATCTCTTCCGGTTATTGAGCAAATATTTGAATCAGTGACCGGTATCCGGACTGAATCTTTCAATTCAAATAATCCCAAAAAAGTCAATTATGTCATATATGCGAATACTGATACTTATTGCCTGTTTTTCATTTTTTTTGTCTTCGGCAGGATGCAACGGAAGTGGAAATAACAGGCAAATTGGCTCTGCCTCAGGGCCTGAATACGTGATCGCCATACACGGAGGTGCAGGAACCCTCAGCAGGGAGAGGATGAGTCAGGAGCAGGAAAGAGAGTACCTTGATAAACTTAATGAAGCTCTCCAGGCAGGAGAAGCTATCCTGAAAAACGGTGGCACCAGCCTGCAGGCCATATGTGCGGCTATTATTATCATGGAGGACTCACCACTCTTCAATGCCGGGAAAGGTGCCGTATTTACCAATCGGAAACAGGTTGAACTGGATGCTTCGGTTATGACCGGAAATACTCTAAGTGCAGGGGCCATTGCCGGTGTTACGGATATCAGGAACCCCATACTGGGAGCCATTGCTGTTATGGAAAATTCACCACATGTCATGCTTGCCGGTAAAGGAGCGTCGGATTTTGCCGCTGAGCAGGGACTCGAAATTGTAGATAACTCATATTTCCATACCCGGCGCAGACTGGATGATGTTACCAGGCAGATAGAACAGGAAAAATACGGTACTGTTGGAGCTGTGGCGCTGGACAGTTACGGTAACCTTGCCGCAGGCACTTCTACAGGCGGGATGTCAAATAAAAAGTACGGACGTATAGGGGACTCCCCGATAATAGGAGCAGGTAACTATGCAAATAACAATACATGTGCCGTTTCAGCCACAGGGCATGGGGAGTTTTTTATCCGCCAGGTGGTGGCCTATGATATATCTGCAAAAATGGAATATGCCAGGCTGTCACTCGAAGAAGCCGCTGGCAAAGTGATATATGAAAAGCTCACAGATGCAGGAGGGACCGGAGGAGTTGTGGCAGTGGACAGGTTCGGCAATGTATCTATGCCTTTCAACACATCAGGTATGTACAGGGGATATATAAAATCCACGGGCGAAAAAAAGATAGCTATCTTCCGGGAGTAACCTCCCCATATTTCATATCCGCCCGGAAGATGATGGTCCGGCTATTGTTTATCAGCCTCCACAACATCATAGTTCCGGTTCACCAGAAGATCTGCCTTATGCCTCAGCGACTGAACATTTATATGTTCACGCTCCAGCACCTGAAGCCTGAATTCATCAGTCGGTTCCTTCCCCCTCATTAGCTGTGACATCTTGGTCTCATGGTAAGTAAGCTCGATAAAAACCCTCAGGTCAACATCCTCCGTATTTATTGCATAGAGTCCATCAATTACCAGAAGATGTATTTTCCGGAAATCAGTGATAAGTTTGTCGATCTGGTCGGGGATAATATCTATACATGGCATGATTGTCTCCCGGTTTTCCTTGAAATCCCTGATATTACGATTTACAAGAACCCAGTCATACTCATTGATGCCCACGGACTCTATGCCGTTTGTCATTCTCCATTCCCTCCTGAGCAGTGGAGGTACAAGATAGTAATTATCAGTATGGAGTACCTTTACCCTTATATCCTGAGATTTGAGGAGCAAGGCAAGGGAATGGGATAACTCGGACTTGCCCGCACCAGACTCACCGGATATGGCTACTACATACTTGTAATCGGGGTCAATTTCTTCCTTTTTCTTCTTTTCGACAAGCACTCGCTCCATAATGGACTGCGCAGCTGCTTTGTGCAAATCGTTAATCAGTAATACATCTCCTAACATATTGAATTTCACTTTTATTATTCATTGTTTAATAGTTGATCAACTCTTCCCTGCCCGGAGAAAGTTTATACTCCTTCCCTTTAACCACTATTAATTCTTCAGAGTTGGACGGACCGGCAACAATCTTTATTTCTGACCGGCCTGTTTCAATCCGGAAATAATTTCCCCTGTATCTAAAGTTAAAGGCAATGCTTCTCCAGTGTCGCGGAAGGGCAGGATCAACATGAGCAACCTCATCCTTAACATCCAGTCCCCCGTAAGCAGTCACAGCCATCAGGACGGTCCCTCCCATTACGCCGGCATGTATGCCTTCTGCGGTGGTTCCACCCTGTATATCATCGTAGTCACTTTTAAGCGCCTCAATGAAAAGATCCCAGCTCAACCTTTCCCTGCCAAGAAGCGCTGCAATATATCCATGTACAAGCCTGCTGAGCGTAGAACCATGTGAGCAGCGCTTAATGTAGTATTCAAAATTCCTTTCGACATAATCGCTGCTGATCTTATAACCAAGCTTCTCAATAATACCGGTAACCGTATCCATGCCGACATTATAGAAACACATCAGTGTATCAGCCTGCTTTGAAACCTTATATTTGTCAGGGGTTTCACCTTCAGCTTTAAGCAGGCGGTCCATCCTCGAGATATTGTCATACTTTTTCCTGTAAAGATCCCAGTCCAGTTCTTTTAAATCAAAATAACCGTCAAACTGTGCAATTATTCCTTTATCCGATATGACCAGATTCATCTTTTGAACCTCATCATGCCACTTTTGCAGTTCCTCTTCCTTAAGCCCGGTCTTTGCAAGCACTTTCTCCCTGATCCCTTTACCCATTCTTTCAAGAATATCGAATGCCCTGTTAAATAGCCATACAACCATTATGTTGGTATAGGCATTGTCCTTAAGCCCTCCCTTATCCGATCCCGGCAATTTTTCGTGAAACTCATCAGGACCCATCACCTTATGAATCTCATACCTGCCGGTATCTTCATTGTATCTGGTTTTGCTTGCCCAAAAGCGGCATATCTCAAGGAACATCTCGGCACCATATTTTTCAATGAACTCAATATCTCCGGTTATATTATAATAGGTCCATACATTATATGCAACAGCAATAGAGATATGCCGTTGCAGTGAGCTGTAATCCTCACCCCACTCACCCGATACAGGATTCAGGTGCACCACCTGAGTTTCTTCAGATCCATCGCTTCCGCTTTGCCAGGGGAACATTGCCCCATTATACCCGTGCTCTTTGGCATAATCCCTGGCAGCGTCAAGCCGCCGGTACCTGTACATCATTACCGACCGGGCCACAGCAGGGAAATGCAGGCAATAAAAGGGAAGAATATACATTTCATCCCAGAAAATATGTCCGCGATATGCCTCCCCATGCAGTCCGCGTGCAGGTATTCCAAAATCTATCTCCTTATTGTGAGGAGAGGTGGTAACCATAAGATGATAAATATGCAATCTCAGCAATTTCTGCGACAGCCTGTCCCCGGCAAGCTCAATATCCGCCCTGTCCCATATTGCATTCCATGCAGAAGCACTGTTTTCCAGCAATTTGTCAAAAGATTGCAACCTTCTTCCTTTTTCAACAACAAATGATACAGGATCAGGATATTTCCCGTCAAGGTTGTTGCACAGGCAGACAAGTTTTTCGACCGTGAGGCTGTCACCCTGTTTCAATTTAAGGCTGAAACTGGTATCCACCCTTCCCTTAACCTGCTTATACCTGAACGAAGGTTTCAAACTTCTGCCGTTGCGCTTTACCCTGAGAAAGGCAGATTCAGCTATTTTTACAGCTGACTGCCTTGTGCGGGCAAGTACCCATGACAATGCACCGTCTGTCCCCTGATCCAGTTGCTCAATATGGTTCTGGTCCAGTTGCCTGTACCTTTTGACACCATCATTTACGATATTTGCATTAATTCCTGACCTGACTGTTATCTTTCCCGAATAATTCAAAGGTGTGATTTTATACTCAATGGCAGCTATGTGTCTGTCATCCATTCCTGCCATTCTGCGCGATTCTATAAGGGTTTTCTTTCCCTCCTCGTCTTCAGCAATAATTCTCCTTTCAAGCAGCCCGTTTTTCATATAGAGGCGGCGCTTCATTTCAATGATCTCGGACTTGTTGGGATTGAACCACCGCTCATTCCCGATTCGGAATGTCATTAATAACCAGTTGGGGGCATTTACAAAATCTTCATTTTCAATAACACGATCTTCCACAACAGATTTCATCCTGTTAAACAGTCCTGCCATATAGGTACCCGGATAATTGACGGGATTGGCATCAAGCTCCTCAATAGCCCCCCTGGTCCCGAAATAACCATTACCAACTGTCATCAAAGCCTCGCGGGACCTTTCCTTTACCGGATCATATTCCCGGTATTCAAGTGTCCACATATCTGCCGGAAGTCCCCTGCTGAACCACTCCTCTATACCCGGAATTCCTCCTATCTCCTCTATATCCTCTACAACTACATCAGCCCCGTTGGTACTCAATTCCATTATGTTATCCTCCCTTGCAACACCAATAACAAATCCGAAATTCCCCTTTCGTCCTGCCTGTACTCCAGAAACAGCATCTTCTACAACAACAGAGCGGTCGTATGGCGCCCCGAGGTTATCTGCAGCCACTGTAAATATATCCGGTTCAGGCTTTCCCTGCAGTCCCAGTTCAGCCGAAACAACCCCATCAACCCTCGTCTCGAAATAATGCAGCAGATTTACAGATTCCAGCACAGGTTTACAATTCTTGCTTGAAGAAGCCACACCCAGCTTTATACCCGCATCTTTCAGGTCTTTAATCAGTTTAACCGTAGATTCATATACTTTTGCCCCCTCCTTTTCAAGTATTGCATTGAATGCTTCATTCTTCCTGTTTCCCAGTCCGCAACATGTCTCCTTATCGGGAGAATCATCAGGACTCCCGAAAGGAAGATCAATATCCCGTGATTTAAGGAATGACTCAACACCTTTATAGCGTGGTTTCCCATCGACATAAGGCAGGTAATCACCGGCATGGGTAAATTCCCTGAAGGGTTCATTATACTTTTTCTCACGCTCTTTCAGGTACTGATCGAACATATCTTTCCATGCTTTTGCATGTGTCAGGGCTGTCTGGGTTATAACCCCGTCAAGATCAAAAATTACTGCATCAAAGTTGTACTTTTGCATAATTATTTTATATTTTAACAAGTTCTTAGAGCTTTCCCATCAGCGCACCATGACAAACAGTGATAGTAAATACCAGCCTTAAAATAAAGCAATATGCAAGGAAAAACCAACTTAATGCCATTGTTTAGCAAAGGATTATATTAATTTTTTATTAACAAACCGGTAAAATTTTCCATGACCGGAAAAAATTACAACAACATGAGCAAGCTTATAATAGTTTCCAGCAAACTTCCCTTCAAAATAGGAATTAAGGATGGCATTCCCTGTATGACCGAAAAGACAGGAGGTATATCAGGGAGCCTTAACGCATTCGATAACTATCTTGACTGCAGTTGGATCGGATGGACAGGTAATGAGAACATCCAGCTAAATGATGACCAGAAAAAAAAGCTGTACACAAAATATGAAGAGGAAAACTGCCATCCAATTGAACTTACAGGTGAAGAGATATGTAATTATCATTATGGATTCTGTAATCAGACAATTTGGCCACTGTTCCATTATTTTACTGAATACAGTGAGTTTAACCCTGATTACTGGACCGATTATAAAAAAGTAAATCAGAAATTTGCCTTCAAGGTGCTTGAGGTGGCAAAAGAAGGGGATAAAATATGGGTACATGATTATCACCTGATGCTGCTTCCACAAATGATCAGGGATGTCAATCCTGGCCTCTCCATCGGTTTTTTCATGCACATCCCTTTCCCCTCATTTGAGATTTTCAGGATCTTTCCCTGGAGAACAGAGCTTCTGGAAGGTATGCTGGGAGCCGACCTGATTGGTTTCCACACTTTTGATTACGAACGGCATTTTATGAGTTGTGTAAGGCGTCTGCTGGGATATGACAATATTCTCAATACGGTAAAAATAAACGAAAGGGTAATTAAAATAGATAACTTCCCGATGGGTATTGATTTTGACCAGGTACAAAAGGATGCTTCAGGTTATCGTTCCAGCGATGGTAATTCTCATCCTCAAGGCTTCGGTTATTTATTCGACCAGCACAGCCGCAAAAAGAATGAGAGAAAGCTGATGCTGTCCATTGACAGGCTCGATTATGCAAAGGGGATCCCGACCCGACTGGAAGCCTTCGGGGACTTTCTCAAAGAAAATCCCGAATACCTTGAAAAAATCAGTCTGGCCCTGTTTGTTATTCCGTCAAGGGAAATAGTTGCTGAGTATCAGAGTCAGCGCAGGATGGTTGATGAGCTCGTCGGAAGAATAAACGGTGAATTTGGCACAATGAACTGGATGCCGATACTTTACTATTACCGTCCCCTGAGCCGTGAGGAGATGATTGAGCTGTATACACTATCAGATATAGCCCTTGTAACACCATTTCGTGACGGAATGAATCTGGTAGCCAAGGAGTATATAGCTTCGCAAACAGACGGAAGCGGAGTCCTGATCCTCAGTGAGATGGCCGGCGCTGCCAAAGAGATGAGCGAAGCGATACTGGTTAACCCGCACAACAAAACCGATATTATTGAGGCTATAAAAAATGCTTTCAATATGACTGCTGAAGATCAGAAAAAAAGTATAAGCACCATTCAGAACCGTCTTAAGATTTACAATGTCGAAAAATGGGCTGATGACATATTAAACAGTCTTGAAAACGTTAAAAAACTGCAGGCGACCAACCTGACCAAAAAGGTATCGCAAACTATAACTGAAAGTTTCGAAAAAAAATACAGGGAAGCTGAAAAAAGGATCATTTTTCTTGATTATGACGGAACCCTTACGGGGTTTCACAATGATCCCCAGAAAGCCAGTCCGGATGAGGAGCTTTACGATATTCTCAGGTCACTGATAAGTGATAAAGGCAACAAGGTGGCAATTATCAGTGGAAGAGACAAGGAAACACTTCAAAATTGGTTCGAAAAGTTTGAAGGTCTGACCTTCATTGCTGAACATGGAGTATGGATAAAGGAGCCGGGAAACGACTGGTCGATGATTGACAAAATAGATAAAGACTGGATGGAGATCATCCGTCCCACGATCAGTTTTTATGTTGACCGCACACCACGGTCACTGCTGGAAGAGAAAAATTATTCACTTGTATGGCATTACCGCCATGCAGATCCGGACCTTGGGGTAATACGTGCATGGGAACTTAAAGAGGAACTGCGCGACCTTGTATCAAACCTAAACCTTGAAATTATGGACGGGGACAAGGTCATTGAGGTTAAAAATTCAGGAATAAACAAGGGAAGGGCAGCGGCACGGCAACTGGCAAAAGGGAAATTTGATTTTATCATGGCCCTTGGGGACGACTGGACAGACGAATATACATTCGGAGCTATGCCGGAAGAAGCAATAACTGTAAAAGTCGGCACAAAATCAACCAGGGCAGGATTTTATATTGACTCAGTTGAAAGCGTCAGAAGCCTTCTTAAAGGATTGATAAAAACAACCAGTTAAAAGGGAGCCGGAACTGATGAAGGTCCTGGCAGTAAGCTGCGAATGCAGGGTTTAACAAAGATTTAATCGTTATGAACTCATATTTGAAACAGATGATAACCGGCGGGGAAGGTCAGGAGCTTGATTTCAAGTTTGAAATATCTGACTCAAAAAAAATAGCCCGTACACTTTCTGCCTTTGCCAATACCCGGGGAGGCACATTGCTTGTCGGAGTTAAGGATAACGGAAAAATAGCCGGCATAAGGTCGGACGAAGAATATTACATGCTTGAAGCCGCTGCAAAACTATACTGCAAACCTGAGGTCAGCTTTAGTGTGAGGCAATGGCAGGCTGACGGAAAAACCGTGCTTGAAGCCAGAATAGAAAAAAGCACTGCCCCTCCTCACTATGCCCGCTCAGAAGATGGGAAATGGCTTGCCTATATAAGGGTAAAGGATGAGAATATACTTGCCAACAGCATAATGATAAGGGTCTGGAAGCGAAAAAACAATCCGAAAGGCACCCTTGTCAGATATTCAGAAAAAGAAAAGATATTGTTTGACTACCTGAAGGAAAATGAAACCATTACCTTATCAATGTTCCAGCGCATTGCCAGGATAAACGTGCAAACTGCCGGCACCATCCTGGTCAACCTGATAGTTCTTGATCTTGTTGGCATAACTTTCAGGGAAAAAAGAATAGTATACACACTTGCAGGCAAAAATCACCGGGTCAGTACCTGATAAACTTTACCACTTCAGCAGGTTTACCAGGTATAAGAAGCCGGCAAAAATAGATGCCGGGAGCAAGCAGACTGCCATCAAACAGTATCTCATGCAGGCCCTCCTCCCTGAAACCGTCAAAAACAGTACTGATGATCCTGCCCTGCAAACAGGTTATCTCAATCCTGAACCGGGAAGCAGATAAGAGATTTATCGCAAATGATGTTAAAGAAGAAAAAGGATTTGGATATATCTGCATCAGGGCTGACCCGGGATCCTCATTTTTAAATATCTGACCGGCTGACATGGTCTCGTACAAAACCAGAGATCCTGCCTCAACCCGTGTGGCGGAGCGGCTGCTGTTGCTTACAGAAAGCCTGTTAAGCATAACTGTGAAGGGTTCATTCCAGCTTTCATTTACAACCAGCTCAAAACCAGCAAGATTTCTGCTGACAAGATCCTCGCCATCACCCTTCAGCACAAATGCCCCTTCAAAAATATCACCTTGCGGCATCATAAAGGATAGCAGGGAAGACCCGGATCTATCATCGGCAAATTCAGGAACAACATTCCTTATCTCCCACATATCATCTGGTATCCCTGCCAGCTCAATGCTGAAGGCAACACCCCGCAGCGAAGTCTCAGATTCACTCATCACCATTATATGACTGTTATTTCCATCTTCACCCGGATCGATCATGAGAGCGGATAAAGGTTCAGTGCTGTCTTTTTGAACAGGGCCGGCCGTCTTTCCAAAATGCAGTCCGATCATCAGCAAGTCCTTATGGTCAACCACACCATCGCCGTTGGTGTCAGCAAATGTTGCAGCAGCCGGTATCCACTGTTCAATTGTACGTGGAATAAAATCCATACTCTTCCATACTGACGGGGGACCGGTGCTAAGCCACCATGTGCCGAGTGACAGCACATCATCAGCATTTACCACACCGTCATTATTTGCGTCACCGGGAAATACGTTAATGTATGAGGGCCCGGGATTCACACCCGTTACAAGGATATCGTCAATCCTGTTTGTGCCGGAACTTCCCGTAACACCCCCCCCTATGCTCGCGGTGGAACTCATAATCCAGCGCAGGAATAAACTCTCCCTGTCCTCCGTCACCTGAGGCAAAGGCAGCCTGTCTGCAACACCGCTCACCCAATCGCCTGCAACTGTAATCTCCCCGCCATCGACCATCTGCCAAACATTGCCATCCAAACTATATTCAAGGTTGAAGTTTCGCGGACCCGTGTTTGAGCCAAACTGCCTTGAAGAAACCTCCAGTGAGGCAAATCCGGCAGTTGAAATTTCCACCATCCAGAATCCGAAACCGCCGGACCAGTCATCCCATCCCCTGGAATTGGCTGCGAGACCTGACGCACCCGCGGCAAAATTCTGTAAAGATGCACCTTTGAGTGAAACACTTGCTTTCCGGTTATCAAAAACAGCAACCGAGGGAAGAAGAGACTCATTGTCAAAATCCCATTTTGCAATCGTGTACCGGTAACCTGTTCGCGGAACTATTGTCAGGAATCCGCACGGACTGGTGTTTTCGTCCCATATTCCGGCCAGACCTCCATAGATGAATAACCCGTCATCATGCGATGCCCTGACAGCAATGAACCAGTCTCCCGGAGGCCTCATATAAGCTATTTCTGCCGAATAGCGCATGCGATCATCTTCATCAACGCCCTCAAAGTACATATCACTCCACACCTGCTCATCCCATTCCGCCGGGTCATCGCCTGTTTCACTTACCCCGATCTGAAAGGTAAACATCTCATAATCGGTAACCCCGGCAGCAAAGAGCAATCCCTCAACAGCGAAAAGTTCACCCTCGGATATTTCATTTACGGCAGGCATTTGCAGACGGATATAGCCAATGCTGAAGGCTATATCTATATTAACAGGGGTGGGGCTTTCTGCCGGTATCAGCTCTCCGGCAGAGTCATGGATAAGCAGATCAGAAATGTTTATTTCGGTGTTTCCGGCTACAGCATGCGTTTTGGCCATAAATGAAAGTACCATGAAAGATCCGGAAGAAGAAGAATAAAGAGGGCTGGTACGTGTAACTGCGACGCCGGTTCTTCCGGAATCAAGATCACCGGCAAACACAAGTCCGCCATCGCTCAGTAAAGCGGTTTCAACCCCGGCAAATTCGAGCAACCGGTTCTCGTAGGATATTTCCGCGGAAGCGGAATAAAAATCTGTCTCATCAGTAACAGAAATAGTGATCTGAAAGATCTCTCCGGCTGTAATTTCAGAGTCTGAAACCACGGCAGAAACAGAAACCTGGGCCCCTGCATTGTTAGCGGTGGCCAGAACAAGTAACACAAAAAAGGCAGTGCAGGTAAAACTCATCAAGCGTTCCATGTGCATTGGATTTTAATTGGTTAAACTCATAACAGTTAATATAAACAGGAATTACTTATATTAAGTTACGAAGAGCAGGCCTGGCCTCCAATTATTTATCCGGGAAAAAAGCTGAACGGTCGGAATTGTTACCTGGGCGGTACCGGGTCTTATATGAGAATTGCAATAGCAATAAGCAGATCTGTCCCAAGCACCGTAACAACATTGCTGCCCATGGCAGCCACTATCTTTTTGTTATCGTCACTGTGCCTGATGGCTATGAAGCTTGCGTTCAGGGCAAGAGGCAGGGGAATGAGGGCAAGATATATCCATGTGGATGCAATTCCGAGAAAAGGAAGTGCCAAAATAATTCCAAATGCCATAAAGACACCAAAAGCATATAAATAAGCAGCCTTTTTCTTGCCGTACCTTATCACCAGGTGCTTTCTGCCGCCATTCCGGTCTGCTTCCGTATCGGGAAACTCATTTATCAGTAGCAGAAGAGCGGTCAGAATTCCCGGGGGTATTGAGATGAGGATCAATTCAGATGTCACTATTTGCCAAACAGACATTCCCGGTGAGGCGGTCATAGCTATAAAGGTCCCGATAACCACAAGAGTACCGAGTGCCAGTCCCGAAAAAAACTCGCCAAGCATAAGTCTTGCAAGCACCGGTGTATACAACACAATCGTCAGTCCCCCGAAAACAGCAATGACAAGTATACTCCAGTGCGCCACCAGGGAAAAATACAACCCTATTCCGAATGCCAGGGAGAGTGTAACTATTGCGGCCGTCAAAACGGACCGGGGATTTGTTTTGCCGTTGACTATCATGCCACTGCCTCCGCTGAACGGACTGCGCCGGGTATTAAAGTCAATGCCTGTCCTGAAATCAGAATATTCATTGAACAGGTTAACAGATATATGGGACAGAACGACACCGGTCATGATCAGTGCCGCATGAAAAAAGTTGAAATCACCGTTTACAGAAGGCAGGAACTTCCATGTAACGGCAAGCCCGATACCCACAAGAAATACAGCCAGAACAAGAAAATTAGCCCTTATCTGGGCCATCCATGCGGCAAATGAAGAGATATTTTTATCCATGTAAATTTTGTATTTTATTTAATTGTGTATTAATTATCCAAAGTCCGCGAATTTACTGATCTTTTTAATAAACAAAAAAAAGCCGTTTGAGTTCAAGGCAGATAATAAAGATTGAAATTTATCTGCTTTTCAGTCCCTGCCCGCAATTTTTTATGTAAACCGGTATAAAATCCACACCCAATTTTGCCAGAGTACTGTTTGCTTTTTCAAAATTTCCTGTAAACCCCAGCAAGTAGCCGCCGCCACCTGAACCGCATAACTTAAGGTAAAAATCATCCGTACCGAGACCAGTCTCCCATAAACCGGTAAAATCACAGGGGATCATCTCTTTCATATGGATCAGCTGGAATTCGGAAAGCCTTTTCAGATCAGACATAAAAGCGGTCATGTCAGGATTGAGCATTGAGCCGATACAGTTATTTACCGAAGGTATCATTGTATCCCTCACCAATTCCATAAAGCTTTGCTCGCCAGCCTTTTCAACAAACAACCTGACCAGCGGCCCGGTTTTGCCTGCACGTCCGGTATCAATCAGGAAAATATCAGCCCCCTCCTTCCCCCCTTCCCCGGGGATAACCACTATACTTATCTTTTCATGCGGCCCGACCAGGACGGGGCGGCGCAAATAACAGTTAAGCGGATCGAGTCCGGAACTGGTGCCATGAAACCACGATTCCATTGATGCAAAGATCTTTTTCAGTTCCCGCATCTCATGGTAACCGGCTGCAGGGCCATAATCAATCCGGGAATTCGCATAACGATCATAAACTGCAGCGCACAAAGCCCCCGAACTGCCCAGTCCGTATCCCTGCGGAATATTTGATTCCAGAAATATCCCGGCTTCAATATCCCGGATGAATGCATCAGTGTCAAAATGCCCTTTAAGCTGACCTTCGCGGTTAGCAATCTGAAGCCACAAGCAGTATTCACTGAGCATTGCATTTGATCTTACAGCAAAATCATTATCCGGATACCTGTTGCTGTTTAAAAACCTGAAGCCGGCATTAAAACGGCTGAAAGGTACAGACAGCGCCATTGAATCAAAAATCACGCTGTACTCTCCAAAAAGCAATATTTTAGAGTAAAACAGGGGTGTACCGATATCCGTAACCTTATTTCCCATCTGTACTTCCTTGTAACTTCAGATAAAATATTCACCTGTCATTGCCTGTAATCTCCACAGGTCCCTCACCGGCATTGTCATCAATCCATTTTCCTTTGCTGCAGTGACCTGCAAGTTGATGCTCAATGAAATCCTTTACGCTTTCGCGGAAACGTGCCGGATAAATAATGTGTACATTCGGACCGGCATCGAGGGTAAACGCAAGAGGTATGGTTGTTTCAAGCCTGAACTGCCTTACCTTATCAATAATCTCGAGAGTTCCCGGTTTAAGCAGAATATAGCCCGGATCAGAGCTCATCATGAGTGAGTGAAGTGTCATGGCCTCCTTTTCCACTATTCTGACAAACTCCCCTGCATCCCCGGCTGCAAGCACCTCAATAAGCCTTCCGGTATGCATTTTTGCCTGCCCGTACCTTACAGCAGCCCAGGGATTGGATTCCATCAGGGCATGCCCTTTGCTGCTTGAGACAGGTTTTGGGCTCTCATCCACTATTAATATGGCATCACCCATATCCCTGAAATCATCATGAAGATTATCATTCAGGGGCACTGCATATTCATTTGCGGAGTGCGGAACCTCAGCAGCAGATCCCCAGAGTGCATATCCCGGATAAACCGACCTTGCTGCACTTCCTGAACCAATCCGGGCGGCACAGGATGCCTTTCTGAAAAAGCTGTAATCATCAGAAGGGGAACTGAAAAGTGCCCTTTCCATGGAGGTAAGGCAAAGAGCAATTGCTGACAATGCAGAGGCTGAAGAGGCAATACCTGAGGAATGCGGAAAACTGTTGTAACTGGAGAGCGTCAGATCAAAATCCTTCAGGAACGGATAAAGGCTACCGATTTGATGAAGATATCTCTCTATCCTCTCCTTAAATGCCGGCAGCTCTTTTCCCTCGAAAGAGAACTCTTTAAGGATACCTGCCTGACCCTTTGCCGGAGAATAACTTAAAAAAGTTTCGGTATGGGACTTGCTGAGCGTAATACTTATAGAGGGATTTTCAGGAATCTGTCCTTTTTTTTTGCCCCAGTATTTCACCAGGGCAATGTTTGAGGGGCTGCGCCAGTGAACTGAACCGGGCATTTCAGGGGAAGCAGTTACCCGGTTCATTCCGTTATCATTATTTTGCATTGTATATAATCTTATCGTAAGGAAAAACTGTATTCATACCTTTTTGTTTGAGCAGGGAAAATAATTTTCCGGCCTCATCCTGCCATGTGATCATAACAAAGTCACCCCCCCAGGCGCCAAGGGATTTGACATAACCTGGTAAACCTTTAAATATACTATCATTTACAGGAATTTCACCCAGGAGGCGAGATAAAATTGAATCATGTTCTTTGAGCAGCTCATTAAACTCATCAATATCAGCAATATTTATTATTTCCTGACTTATCTGTGAAACTCTTTTCAGGTTACGGTCACCAGGTTGTCTGGCGGAAAGGTACTGTGCGACCGATTTGGCGGAGTCCTGCTTCTTGCCGGTATAAGCAAAAAATAAATTTTCCCCGAAAGGGGGGTTAAACACCACGGGTTTGTAAACAGGTACCGGGAAGCTGCCGGGGTAACCGGCATTCTTCTCCCTTAACAGGTTCGTTCCGTTGTGAAATTCAAGATGGTAAATGAGAGGTGTATCAGACCTTGCACACGCGATATCATAACCGGATCCCCTGGAAACAGAAAAATGAAGGTCAAAAGGGTCAACATCAAACATATATGCAACATTGGAAATAAGCGAAGAACTGCTTCCCAGTCCCCAACCCATATCAAATCCGACAGTACTTTCAACGGTTCCGAAGGCCGGTGGGTTCGCGGACAATGATGATGCATTTACCAGTATCTGCCTGAGAAACCTGGCTTTCCCCATATCACTTGCAGTCTTTATCCGGTATCCGGATCCGCTGAAAACTGCTTCAAACCACCTTTCACCCCCCACCATTGTTGTCCATGAAAGTAACTGCCCCCCGTTTTTCCTGAACTCAAGCCTCTGACCCATCTGAACCGGCAGCGCCAGTGCCCGGGCCCCGTGCAATAACAGGTACTCACCGGTAATAAGCAGTTTACCCCTTGAAAAGTAAGAGCCTGTAGCTTCTGCGGCCATGTTGTGGCAGGCATTTTCATCTCCGGAGATGCTCATCACAAAATCAATTTCCGGTTATACACTGTTAATCATTATTTCCCCTTAGCTTGTTTAAAAATTGCTCAACGGCAGAAAACCCCACCTTCCTGTCCCGGAAAAATTCAATGGCTGCTTTCCTCTCCACATCAGATGCACCAAAATGATTCAGAATATTGGAAAGATGCATTTTCATATGTCCGGACTGTATACCTTTTGTGACCAGAGAGCTTACTGCAGCAAAATTGCTCGCAAGTCCCGCCGAGGCAATAATTCCCATGAGTTCTCCGGCAGGGGGATTTCCCAGTAATTCAAGCGAAAGTTTTGCCATCGGATGCAGGCTTGTCAGTCCCCCAACCGTACCAACAGCCATCGGCAGGGTCAGGCTCAGGGAAAACATACCATTTTCGAGGGAGCATGCCGAGAGACTCTTATAACGACCCTCCCTGGCAGCCCATGCATGACCTGCTGCCTCAACTGCCCGAAAATCGTTGCCGGTAGCTATTACGACGGCATCAATACCATTAAATATACCCTTGTTGTGGGTTGTTGCCCGATAAACATCCACCCCGGCCATCAGAAAAGCCTCCTGAAATTTCCGGGCAAATTCCTCAGCCGGCATATCTCCTGCAATTTCCTGAAGCTCTTTCACAC
>SLOS01000113.1 GCA_007132365.1 Bacteroidales bacterium
CCCATCAAATTAACCAGTCCCCCGATATCATGCTGCGGATAGAAAAGATTCTGCCATGCGTTGCCCTCGGTATAGTGCCTGTGGGGAGAAACGCCTATCCACCATTTATTCCAGCAGTCGTAATAGGTATTGTCTTCGTACCTTACTATTTCAGGATTTCTCCTGTCGCAGTCCGGCAGCCAGCTGCCGTCGGAGAACCTTGGCCGGTAGAAGCCTGATGACTTATCATAAAGGTTCCGGTAGTTGTGTGCACGTTTCATCAACTCTTTATAGTCACCGGTTTTCCCCAGTTCCAGGGCAACCTGAGCCAGGGCCCAGTCCGTGTGGGAATACTCGAGAGTCTTGGATACTGACTCCCTGATATCCTCTGCGGTAACATATCCAAGCTCACCATATGCTTCAATGCCGGGCCGGCTCCTGTCGGGCAGTCCGGGTTCGAATGCATTTTTCCGCATCCCCTCGTAAGCCTTATCCATATCAAAGTCCCTTATTCCCTTCATCCATGAATCTATTATTGTTGTTGAAGCATGATCGCCAATCATGATGGGGTTATAAAAGTTCCTGTAGCTTACCTGGCTGGGGATCCTGCCTCCCTGTTCATACATTGCGAGGAAGGTTTTAATCATTTCCACCTGCCTCTCAGGTTCAATAATGGTCAGAAGCGGATGGCTTGTACGGTAAGTGTCCCAAAGAGAAAAATCGACATAGTACCTGAAGTCACTTTCATAGATGATACTGTCCAGGAAATGGCTGTACCAGGCGCCGTCAGAATCTGAGAAGGTCCGCGGAAAAAGCATGCTGCGATACAATGAGGTATAAAATTTTGTTTTGTTTATTGCAGTGCTCCCGCTGACCTGGATCTTGCCCAGCTTTTCATTCCATATATCTTCAGCATTCTTTTTTACCTTGTCAAAATCCCAGCCTTCAACTTCGGCTCTGAGGTTGTTTTTTGCCCCCTCCATACTGGTAAAGGAGATACCAACTTTAACAATAATTTCTTCATTATCATGGGTTGACCAGGAGATATAGGCGCCAACTTCATTGTTGCCCCTGGCCTCTCTCTGTCCGGAAGCTACCCTGCCTTCATTGAATGTACCAAATGAGTCAAACTCCTTACTGAATTCAGCAAAGAAGTACCATGTCATCGGCTCCCATGAATGGTGTCCGGTAACAGTTGTATATCCGCGGACCTGGTTATTGTCAATTATCTCTATGAAAGCATCTTCATGAAGCCGGGACCACTGCCGCTCACGTGTGATATCAATTATGATATGCCCATTGTCCGTTTCCGGGAATGTATATCTGTGCAGACCTGCCCGTTCAGTTGCGGTAAGCTCGGCCTTAATGTTATAGTCGTCGAGCATTACCATGTAATAGCCCGGGCTTGCAGACTCCCTGTCGTGCGAAAAACGGGACCTGAAACCGCTGCCGGGATCATCTTCCGTTCCCGGCACAACCTGCAGGGGGCCGGTTGTCGGCATCAGTGCAATGTTTGCATACTTTGCAAGATGATCAAAGCCGGTCCCGCTCACATTGGTATGGGTGAAACCAATTATCGTCTCACTGGCATATCCGTGCGGCACACTGCTGTATGAATATCCCGCTTTACCCCTTGAGGCACCGGTCGTGGGACTGAGCTGAACCATTCCGAAGGGAAGGGCTGCCCCCGGGAAAGTGTGCCCATATGCAGCTGTCCCTATGAAGGGGTTTACATAATCTGCCGGCCGGTCAACATATTCCACTCCGGCCTCTTCCTGTGAACAACCTGCAATGATAACAGGAAGTAACAGCACTATGAAACAGGTAAGTTTAATCCTTTTGATTTTTAGTTCTCTTGAAAAAATTATCATAAGCAACTATTTAAACTAAATTATAGGTTTTATAAAAGGTTCAACTGTTTATATCTATCAATCTATGCAAGGACCTGTAACATGTTTTATGAGGATTTTGCATCTCTTCAGGTTTTGTTTCTCTTTTCCGCCTCAATTGCAACGCACAGAGCGGCATAATCGCCGATTTTCTCTCCAAGTGATGCGGGGACTATCCTGCACACCTCGTTTGCTCCCGGCACAACCTCCTTTTCTATTACCTTCCTGGCCGGATCAAACAACATATCCCCGAGCCGTACTCCCATACTTCCTATTATTATAAGTTCAGGGTTCAGGATGTCTATTAAAACCGACAGTCCCTGTCCCAGGTACCGGCCGCTTTTGTTTACAACCTGAAGGGCCAGCTCATCATTGTTTCTTGCCCATTCCACCACATCCCTGCCGGTTACACTGCCCGGTTCCTTGTATCTTGAAAGCATCTCCTCTTCACCTACCTGCTCTTTGAGGCAAAGCAATTCAAAAGCCATAAGTTGGGCAAGCCCTGTCCCGCTGCAGAATCCTTCAAATGATCCCCGTTTATTGTAACCTATCGGACCGTCATCTGCCAGCCTAATATGCCCGGCTTCGCCCCCAAGGTCATTTGTACCGGTGTAAAGGTTTCCGTTCAATATCAACCCGGCGCCCAGTCCGGTGCCGAAAGTCAGAAAAACAACATTACTGAATCCCTTGCCCGCACCGTACAACCATTCAGCCATAGCTCCTGCATTTGCATCATTTTCAAGCGCAACAGGTAGCCCGCTGCTTTCACGGAGAATCTTCACTATCGGCACATTGTCCCATCCGGGCAGGTTCGGGGGAGAGAGAATGGTACCTTCCCTGCTGTTCAGCGGACCGCCGCAGCTTATTCCAACAGCAGAAAGATTTTTCCTTTTAGAATAGTCAAGCAGCGACTCTTTAAAAAATTCAACGGTCGGCTGCCAGTTGTTTTTACCTTTGGTTGTGGGCCTCTCCTGCCTTTCTGCCAGGTTACCGTCACTGTCAATCAGAAGTACGGCGGACTTGGTGCCGCCGATATCAATTCCTGCATACCATTTTGTTTCCATATTATATTGTTTTTTTGCCGCCATTACCGGCTGACTAAATTCTGATCATTACCCATTGATTCTGGTCAATACCCGCTGAACCGGATCGGTAATCCTGAACATTTGGTTTATTTCTGAACAGTGTCTTCCGTATTTCTCCATGTGTATATTGACAAAAACAGAAGATAGACAAATATTGCAGCAGGGATCAGGAAACTCACACGTACGGACCAGTCCGCAATAACTCCCATGATACCGGGGATAATTGCCCCTCCTACAATTGCCATAACCATAAGACCGGAGAGTTCGTTGCTCTTTTCGGGTATTCTGTCAATCAGTATTGAGAAGATCAGCGGGAAGATATTCCCGAAGCCAAGACCACATATCAGGATAGAGATAATCACCACGGTCTGCGATGGTATAAACATGCCAATCAACCCTGCCAGACCGAGTATTGAGCTTATTATAAAGAATTTTTTCGGGGAAATGAAGTTCAGTACTATAGCACCGACCATCCTGCCAATTACCAGGGTAGTAAGGAAAAACCCTATTCCCAGTGTGGCAAGGCTTTCTATATCGAGGCCGAACATCCGGTTGAGGTAGATCGCGATCCATGAATTAAGGCCTACCTCCGCACCAACATACAGGAAGATACCAAGTACCATCATCAGCACGTAGGGGTTCTTAAGCTGCAAAAAACTGCTTTTGATACTGGTCACCGGGGCGTCAGGTTCCTGCTGTGGTTTTTTAAGCCTGAGTGGCAGTACCATTACAATACAGAATGCAACAACAGCTGCATAAACCACAAAAATATTCTGCCATCCCAGTCCCAGTACCACAACTATGAGTGGCACCATGTATGGGGCGGTAACGGACCCCAGGCTTTTAATGAACTGCGCAAAAGTCAGGTTCCTTGAAAATAGTCCGGGTGCGGAAACATCCCTCATTGCCGGATTTCCTGCAACCTGCAGCCCTGTCATACCCAGTCCGACCAGGAAAATTGCTATGAGGACAAAATAATATCTGGATATACTGATTACCGGAATCAAAACTCCGATAAGCGCAATTGAAAGAAATACAAGGAGAACATATTTCTTTCCTTTTTTTGCAGACAGTACGCCAATTGGAACCGAGAAAAGCCCGAATGCCAGCAGACCGAAAAATGGCAGTAATCCTGCCAGGCTGAGTGGAAGATTAAATTCCCTGGTGACAAATCCGACCAGTGTTCCTACGGCATCTCCAAAGCCCATGACAAAGAAAACCAGGAACATGGGAAAAATTCCTTTATATTTCATAAAGATTAGTGATTAGTTAGATTATAGTTTGAGTCAGGTTTAGTTTATATTTTAATTCGTAAATATATAATAAAATTACTTAAACGGACGGGGCAGATCCGGTCTAATGCCACAATTCAGGTTTATATCCGGGGTTGAATGAAGGGAACTGCGCATTGATTTCCCTGCGCCAGGTTTGAAGCATATTGTATAACCGGTTTCTCACTTCCGGCAACTGTCCGGAAAGGTCATCCGTTTCTCCCTGATCATCGGCCAGATTGTAAAGCTCGATGCTGTCATCTTCAAAATAGTGGAGTATTTTCCAGTCGCCCGATCTCATAGCGCTGACTGGTGTAGTTGCATTCGGATAGTAATGGGGGTAATGCCAGAAAATTGCATCTCTCTCAAGGCTTTTTGCATGGCCGGTTAACACCGGTAAGAGCGATACTCCGTCTATATTTTTATTATGGACCTCATCACCGGCAGTGTTCGTCATTTCAAGTATTGTTGGATAGAAGTCCATTGTGGTGACAGGGAGACTGTTCAGGGAGTGGGGACTGATACGGGCGGGCCATTTTACGATGAGTGGAACCCTGATGCCCCCTTCATATAGCGATCCCTTACCTGATCTCAGGGGATAATTGTTGCTTACATTGACTCGCGGACTATCCAGTCCACCGTTATCGGAATAAAAGAATACAATGGTATTGTCCTCTATACCCTCCTTTTGCAGAACATCCATTATCCTGCCTACATTCTCATCAATACTGGCAATCATGGCGGCATATTCTGCATTTCTATGAATCATGCCATCCCTTATTTTCTCTTCGAAATATTTTGTAAAACCGGGTTTTCCTTCAACCGGCACATGAGGCGAGTAATAGGACAGGTGCATAAACAGGGGCTCATCCTTCCTCGCTTCAATTATTTTGATTGCCTCATCAGTCAGCCTGTCGGTCAGATAGGAACCCTCATCTTCCCTGGAAGGGTTCTCAAGTCCCGGTACATACCTGAATTCATTGTCTATCGCTCTCCATCCGCTGAACGGGTACCAATAGGTAAATGGCATTCCCCACATTGTACCACCTATATTAATATTGAATCCGTGAGCTTCAGGGTAATGAACAGCATTGCCGAGATGCCATTTTCCTACGTGGGCGGTATAATATCCCTTATCCCTCAGTGCCTCTGCGATGGTGTATTCATCAAGGGGCAGATTACTTTCAGTGAAAGGGCCGGCGAGCCGCTCATGAATTGCGGGCCTTGGTTCGCCTGAATACTCATGCCAGATGGTCATGTTCAGCCTTGCCGGATGCTTTCCTGTCATAAGTGCCGCGCGGGTCGGGGTAGAGATGGCAGCAGCTGAATAGGCGTTGGTAAATCTCATCCCTTCTTCTGCAAGCCGGTTAATATTGGGCGTCTCATGCAGGTCGCTTCCGTAGCATTCCAGATCATTCCATCCCATATCATCCACCATGATGAAAATGATGTTTGGTTTTTCATTTGGTGAAGATTTGTCAGAGTTATTGTCAAGTGACGGTGATGCAAAAACCGAAGTAAAACATAGTCCAATTGGTATACTTAATTTCAATTTCATCGCAGGTAATTAATGGTCAGTATTTTATCATTTTTTATGAAAAAATAAGGATAACAGGTGCTTTTTGCTATTTTTGAGTCCGGGCAATTTAATAAAGATTAATTAACTTACAACTTAAGAAAAAACCATAAATTCACAAACTGTCAGCCAAAATAAGAAAAATATGAACATCAGGACAAAGGAAATCACTGTTAAAACTATCCTGGCGGTTAAAGCACTTATTGTCATTCTGTTGATGCCGGGGGCCTCACTGGTGGCACAGGAGAATACGATCAGGATTTCAGACGGCAGGGAAGCCACCCCCGGGGCTTTACCCGAACCTCCCGCCGACGCTTTGGGTTATCCAGACCGCTCAGCTGACCTGGACGTTTTGCCCGGGTTTTTCAAACCGCCTCGCGGTTATGGTCAGGTGCCTTTTTTCTGGTGGCCGGGAGATCAGTTAACCAGGGAACGTCTGAGCTGGCAACTTGGGTTACTTGAGGAAGCAGGCATACAGGGCATGACTGTTTCCTACAATCATAGCCATTTTTTAGCCGATCCCGAACTCAACAAGGATTTCATCGGACCTCATGGCAGGACTCATGCCGGCGATCCCCCCGTTTTTTCTGATGAATGGTGGGATATATGGAAATGGTTCTCGGCTGAAACCGGCAAACGTAATATGGGCCTGGGACTTAAAGATTATACTTTTAACTTCAGCGGATACTGGCACGATGAGGTTCGCGCCCTTCCGGAATTCAATAGTTACCGCGGGCAACTGGATATACGAAAAGTGGCCGAACTCCAGCCGGGGGAGCCCTTTGAACGCACCATCGGTCCTGACAGCACTTTTGCTGTTATCGCCTATCCGGTGATAAATGACAAAATTGATGTTGCTGATGCTGTAGACCTGTTTGAATATGAAGATGACGGGAGAATCAGCTGGGCGGCTCCCGCCGGCAGTCACTGGCAGGTCTTTGAGTCAGTAACCACAACCAGTGAGGCTTATATGTTGCATCCTGATCATGGAAAGGAGCATTGCAATCACTACTTTCAGCGGTTTGAGGACCGCATGGATGATGAAGGCCGGAAAGGAATGAACTACTTTCTGCAGGATGAGCTGGGGTCTCCGGCCTACCTTGTGGGACCTGGCACCTGGTCTGAAGATTTCCCTGTGCAGTTTAAGGACAGGAAAGGTTATGATATCCGGCCTTACCTTCCTGCTCTCACCGTGGATATTGGTCCTGTCACCTCTAAGGTGCGCCTTGATTATATGGATGTGGTGATGGATCTGGCTGAAGAACGTTTCTATAAACCAATTTTTGACTGGCGTTGGGAGCGCGGATTGATTTATGGGGTCGACAATTGGGGCCGGGGACTCAATCCTACAGCCTATGGCGATTATTTTCGGGTTACACGCTGGTTCACCGCTCCGGGCAATGATGCTCCGGGCCGGGGAGAAAGTTTTATCCAGACAAAAGTATCCAGCTCCGTGGCCCACCTGTATGAGAGGCCCCGTGTATGGCTGGAGGCATTTCACTCCATTGGATGGGATACTTCTCCTGATGAACTGACCGGTCAGATAGACAGGCACTATCTTTTTGGCGGCAACTTCTTCAATCTGCATGGTCTGTATTATACTCTTCATGGCGGCTGGTGGGAATGGGCCCCGCCATGTTTTCATTTTCGCATGCCTTATTGGCCCCATTTTAAATATTTGCTGGAATATACCGAACGTCTGAGCTACCTGCTCAGCCAGGGCCGTCATATAGCCGATGTTGCCCTGATATACCCTGTTGCACCCGGTCAGGTAAATCCCGATTATACTCCCGATATTGCATTTGATGCAGGCAAAAAACTCTTCAATGCCGGTGTCGACTTTACTTTTATGGATTATCAATCCCTTGCCCGGGCTGAAGTTCGTGACGGTAATTTACATGTGGCCGGCTCAAGCTACCCGGTTCTTATCCTGGCCGACCTGCCGGCTATACGATTCAATACGCTTACCCAGGCCCTTCTGCATTTTCGCAGTGGCGGAATTGTGCTGGCCCTGGGTGGTTTGCCAAACGCCAGCGACCGGCTGGGCTCAGATGACCCCGAAGTCGATAAAATTGTGAAAGAACTGTTTGGGGTGACGGCAACTGAGATCAGTGCCGGCCATATTGCCGTCCCTCAACGTAATTCAACGGGCGGACTGGGTTTATATGTCAGTGATACCGCCGA
>SLOS01000201.1 GCA_007132365.1 Bacteroidales bacterium
GGCATTTTGCACCGGGAAGCAGGCTCACCGCCCTCTGGAAAAATGTGATAGACAACAGGGGTGATCAACTGATGAATAATTACATGGACAACCTCAGGCACATTGCCGGGCAACCCCAGCTAAACAGCTTCTCGATAAAAATACTCTACTACCTCGATTACAATTATATCCAGCCAATCCTTACCGGCCGGCCCAGTACTACAGTCCTTGATATTGTTAAGGCAAGTTAACACCTGTATTCTCTTTTTCACTATTTTTACCCTAAAGTAATTTACCAGGCGCAAATGAACCTGTTTAACCCGATAATACCAGGCAAAACCAGAAGGAGCGCAAAGGAACCCGGACTCCCGCCCGGGAGCCTTGTATTTACCGGCACCCGGAAGACCGACAGATCGGTTATTGAGATAATAGATTACGACAGTGAAACATTGAATGAGCAGAAAGAAGCAAAGCCCGAAGACATTTTGCCTCTCAGGGATAAGGCCACTGTCACATGGATTGACATAAAGGGGCTGCATGATGTTGAGGTGATCCGGGAGGTCGGGGAGTATTTCACCATCCACCCGCTTGTTCTGGAGGATATCCTGAACGTGAACCAGCGGCCCAAAACAGAGATCACTGAGAATTACATATACGTGGTCCTTAAAATGCTTACCTTCAGCAAAAGCGCCAATAAGGTCGAAGCTGAGCAGGTAAGCATTGTGGTTGGTGAAAACTATGTAATCACCTTCCAGGAACGGGAGGATGATGTTTTCGACCCCCTGCGCGACAGGATAAGGAACAGCAAAGGGCGGATCCGCACCATGGGAGCCGACTACCTGTGCTATGCACTGCTTGACATAATAACCGACCATTACTTCCTGATGCTTGAAAAGATTGGGGAACAGATGGAGGATTTTGAGGAGGAACTGATGGAGGGACCCAGGAAAGAAACACTCAGGCAACTGTATATCCTCAAAAGAGAGAACATGCTGCTGAGAAAATCGGTGTGGCCGCTCCGCGAGGTCATCAACCAGCTTGAAAGGTCAGAATCAAAGCTCATCCGCAGAAAGACCACGCCTTACTTAAGAGACCTGTATGACCACACCATACAGGTGATAGACACGGTTGAGACATACCGCGACCTGGTGGCAGGACTCCTCGAGCTGTACCTTTCAAGTGTAAGTAACAGGATGAACGAGGTGATGAAGGTGCTGACAATAATTGCAACCATTTTCATCCCGCTGACTTTCATCGCAGGGATATACGGGATGAACTTCCACAATATGCCCGAACTGGAATGGCCATGGGCCTATTTTGCAGTGCTTGTGATCATGTTGCTCACGGGCCTCGGCATGCTTTACTATTTCAGGAGAAAAAAATGGATATGAAAACAACTTTCGGACCACAGAAGCTTATGTTTCCCTGTCCGACCGGACTGGTTGTGACGGGAACGATGGAAAAGGCAAATATCGTGACAATTGCATGGATAAGCCTGCTTACCAGCTCCCCTCCCACCATCGGCATCTCGTTGGGAACCAAGGGCTTCTCGGGCAGCGAGATCAAAAAGAATGGTGAATTCACCGTCAACATCGCATCGGTTGACATTATGGTGGAAGCGGACTTCTGCGGGATAACCTCGGGCAGGGATACCGACAAATTTGCCAGGACCGGTCTCACAAAGATGAAATCAAAGATTGTAAAATCACCGATCATAAAGGAGTGCCCGCTGAACCTCGAATGTGTACTCTTTAAATCCGGCATGTTCGGCTCCACCAATCATTTTGCCGGCAAGATCGTTGAAACACATATTGACACCGATAAGCTGGCAGACAGCAGCGACTACACCACCTTCGACATCGCGGCGATCAACCCCCTGATCTATATAGGCGGTGCCCGCGAATACCGTAAAATAGGTGAAAAGGTTGGGGATGCCTATACTATTGGAAAAAAGCTTTTCAAAAAGCACTGATCAATAAGAAACCACCCCCAATCATTATTCGTGCCCAACAGGTCCCAACGGGTTCTCCAGCAACTTCCAGTAACCGCCCGGCCAGAAACAATAATTCCTTCCAAACCAAAAGAAGACAAAATTTCAATTTAACAAAAATCCATTATTTAATAAAGTTGCCTGAGTTGTCGCATTCCTGAGCCTAAGCACCAAATTTATAAAATGTTAGGAAAAATGAATATTTTTTTATATTATTGCATATAGGGGTTAATACTTCTCAATACTTTAAAATGCCTGGTTATTTTTACCGTATTGTTTTTCATTCATAGGCCCAGATTCACAAATGAAAGGGTGGCAAATAATAAAGTACACATAGTAATCCCTATCTATGACAATGGTATACCTGATAAAGGGCTATTGAATATAATTTAGTTTAAGACTCTCCGGATTATCATAGAGATTTAACTTGATATTTAATATAACTTTAATCTTTAACCTGCCGGTTACCATGAAATCAAGGGTCATAATATTAGTGTTTCTGTATTCCGGGATATTGCTCAATGCACAGGAAGCATACAGGCAATTGATCATCACTGAGGCAAGTCTGGGAAAAGGGCCCATGGCATACCTGGAGATCACGAACGTGGGTGATGAGACAATTAATCTGTCTGATTTCGAGCTGGGTAAGGTAACACCATGGACAAGTCGTACAGGCTATGAGTCCGGTGAGCCGCTGCCGCCGCTCGAGGACTGGTTTAATGTTCCGCTAACCGAAAGGATGATGCTGCCAGGTGAGGAATTGGCACCAGGTGAGTCCTGGGTGATCGCAAATGTAAGTGACTGGCGTCTGAGTATGGAGCGCATTGACCCCTTTTTATGGAGGGAAAGGGAGAGCCGTTTGGACTTCTACGATATTTCTGACTACCAAATGCACTACCCCGAGCCACCTTCAACTCCACCTGCAAATGACAGCATTGATCCCAGGTGTTTGGTTATGTCTGTATGGAACGGACGTGACTGCTGGTACCTGAGGCACCATTTCATAAATGGCGACGGCGATAAGGATTCGGTTGTTATCGACCAGGTGGGTGGCGTATTTGACCAGCCAAACGGGACGAATGCCGATAGGGCATATGATGTTGCCGGCATACCTAATGCAACTTATACTCATAAGCTTATTCGAAAGGCTTCGGTCTCAACTGGTAATATCAACTTCAATACCGGCCGCGGGGTCGACAGTGAGGATTCGGAGTGGATGTCTATTCCCCGCAGGAGCCCTCGCCACCACTCGATGTGGCACATCGGAAACCACGGTTCATTTGACTTTGATAAGGATGCTTTTGTGAGCGAGAATGTTGAGATGGACTGGGATGACGAGGTTATAACCGTGCCGTGGGGTATCCAACGGGATGACTCGCTGGCTTTCCAGTTTGACAAGGTGCCCGGACTGGCATGGTATTACCGCTATGTGCCAAACCATGCTGACTCAGCATATCTCTCGGCACGCACCGGCGATACAGTATTATTAATAATGCTGGGAGACGAGATGCAGGTCAAGGAATTCCGTATTGAGGTCCTTGAGCCTGGTGAGGATGCAAACATCGTCATCCCCAAAAAGTCGCCTGACTTTGCCACCGGCTGGTTCGGCAGAGGTTCTGGAAATATTGATAATGCACGTTTCAGGGCAACCTGGGGCCACGAGATGGATACCATCAAGCACCAATTCAATATCCCGGGTATCGCTTTCGCCACCAGGGTAGACACACTATTCAGGTATCTGGAGAAAGCACCCAATGCCGAGTGGGAGATAATATGGGTTGACGAAACCGAAAGGGTTGACCTGAAACATGGTGATATCCTGAGGGTAACTGCCGAGAACGGCGATGTAAAGGACTACTTCATCAAGATGGAGGATTACAGGCCTTCCGACAACGCATTTCTTGCATCGATCACATGGCCCGACATACCCGAGGAAGACCGCGGCATGTTCGGCTGGGTGGGTGACACCATACCCGGTTTCTCACCGACAGTGTATTCTTACACTCTAAGAGTTCCCGCCGATGTTGACGGCATGCCAGCACTCATAGCCAGAACACAGCAGAACAATGCCAGTATCGAGGTAACGCGCGCAACCAGTTATGCCGGACCCACTGAAAACAGAACGGTCACTTTCAAAGTAACAGCCGAAAACGGTACAACGGTGCGAACCTACACGGTGCTGCTTGAGAAGGAGAAGTTGCCCGAGCATATCCAGCCATACGAGGCAGAACCGCTGATCTCCGAATTCATATTCTGGGAACAGTGGAACAACGGATATGTTGAAATTGCAAATACCGGGAATCAGGTACTCGACCTCAGTGATTACCTGTTTGTGAACGCCAACCTGGAGGGCCCGGCTACAACAGCTATCGAATGGGGGTTCCCATTCCATGAGCGTTACAGGAAGTACGTACCGGGTTATAAGTGGACTGACCAGGCTGGTGACTGGGAAAATGAGCCATATATCCTGCAGGAGGACCCGGCAGTCAGTCCAATAGTTTTTGGAGGTGATGTATTCACTATGGGTCATACCGTAGGATGGGCTTTTGCCAGGGATTATGAGAACTGGAACAATGCCACCTGGTGGGTACCCGGCATACTGAATATTGACTTCGGGTACGAAACGATTGAAGGTGAAAGAGTACCTCAGAACCCCTGGGGAGAAGATTTCGTTAATCCGGAAACAGACTTTTGGGGCAACAGCGCTGCAAGGGAGTGGAAAACCGGTGACTTCTATGTATTCAAAATCCTTAACGACTCCGTAAAGATGGGGCTGAAACCGGCCAATGATCCTCTTGACTTCGAGCTGATAGAGATATTCGGAACCGGAAACATGGACGAGTATGACCCGGTAGGCAACGGAGCGCCAATGATAAGCAGCTTCGTCAGGAAGCCCGAATATGTGTTCCCCAACCCGGTGCCAAACGGATCATTCGCCGATAACGAGGAGGATTCTGAGTGGGTAACTTTCAACCAGGCTTACTGGTTTGAGCGGCAGATAGTATGGCCACAGCAGATCCTTTATATTACACTGGACCTTGGCAGACACTCATTCATCCCTGCAACCCATTACATGTCGACTGTTACATCGCTGTCATATATTGTCAGCCCCGGTTACTCAGATGAAGAGTGGATCAGGGGTATTATTACCGGGACTACTGTGGCTGACTTCCTGGGCAGTATATCTAAGGCCGATCCTGATCAGACACTTTCAGTAGTTGCAGATGGCGACACCCTAGCCGCCGGCGAAGTGTTTGCCGATGGCGATGCACTTCATGTAATGTCGGCAGATTCGACCAACATTACCATCTATAACCTTATCGTTACAGAGGAAGGCCTTAAATCTAATGCCGTCCTTACCTCAGATGATTACGACATCGAGATAGACGAAGAAACCGGTATCATAAGCGGCTTTGAAATGGGCACCCTGCTAAGGACCATCTGCGAAGGAGTAGCTTTACACGACGGGGCATCTCTAACCATAGTCGATAATAATGATGCATATGTGCCTTTTAAACGTCCCAATTTTAATAATGATTACGTCGACGTCAAGGCAACCGACAGGATATTCTTCGATGTTGTGGCTGAAGATGGTGAAACCAGGATTCTTTACCAGCTCATACCAGATTATAACCCGAATGATGCCTTTGTTACCTCAGAGGCCTATCACGTTGATCAAACATTGTTTTTGATCGACCTTATACCAGAGGGTACAAACCCGACAACTATTTTAAGCAACCTTACACCATCATTGGGAGCAAGCACTAAAGTTGTCGATAAACTGGGTCATGAACGGACTAAAGGATCTCTGTACAAAGATGACAGGATACTTGTTACCTCCAAGGATAATAAAAGAAACAATTATTATTATCTATCACTTCTCGGAGAGGTTCCGGACTATCTTGCTTACCTGGTGTCGAATATATACGAGGTTGACCGTTTAACACTTACTTTCTATGTAAGGGTAGACAAAGCCCCTAAGTTTTATGAACTATTAAACAAGATACAAATACCATCCGGCTCCACCATCGGGTTTTTAGATGCTGAAGGCAATTGGAAGAGTGAGGATGACATTGTTAGCGATGGTGACAAACTTAAGGTAACGGCAGCAGATAATGTTACAGAGTTCTACTATCTGATAAGACTCATAATAAACACCTATACCTTATTATATAGCACTGATGGTAATGGATTAATTATGGGAGATACCACTCAAATAATAGAATATGGTTCAGACGGAACAATGATAGAGGCAATCCCCAATACCGGGTATCATTTTGTTCAGTGGAGTGATGGCGAAACAGCAAACCCCAGATTAGATAAAAATGTAACCTCCGATATTGCAGTTAATGCACAATTTGAGATTAACGTTTATGACATCAATATAGATGTTTATCCCCACGGCTCAGGTACTATATCAGGAGAGGGTAAATACGAACACTATGAGACAGTTTCATTATCTGCAACCCCAAACAATGGGTTTATTTTTGAAAAGTGGATTGAAAACGGATTGGAATACATGGATAACCCACTGATTTTTAAGGCGCAGGCTGCCAGGTCACTAACTGCCTACTTTACTTCCAGCATTATTTCAGGCACTGATATTATTGAAAACAAAGGTATTTCGGTGTATCCGAATCCCGCCGATGATGTCATTTTCATTTTAGGTACGGATGATAATGCATCTGTTTATATATATGATCTAACAGGAAAACTGATAATCACCAGAAAGCCTGTTGATAGGCAAATAATGATACATGATCTATTACCAGGTGTTTATATTATAAAAATCAGCACTGGCGATCTGGTGTTAGTGAATAGGTTTATAAAACAATAATCTTCAAAGGCGTAGGATTAGTCTGAAGTGATATAGCCAATAAAGCTTCTGCCGGTGGAGTGGTTCTATTGCATCCCGGGAAAAATGGCCATTGGATTGTATGACATATTAACATCAGGTTAAAATCAATCCTTAATGCATCTGACAGACCTGCCGGCGACACGATAACCACTCCCAATGAAGGCATGATCATCGCCGAAGCTTACAGTGCGTGCCATATGATCGCTTATTGTTGAACTCCAATAGCTTCCACCAAGCCCTTCAATATTCAAAACTCCATCCCGATTCCGAATACCGCCAGAAACAAGCTTCAAAGGACTTGCGAAGGCGCCGGTATTATCAAAGCTGCTCCAACTGATTATTTCATTATTCAGTTCCTGTTCAGATGGTACTCGCCATCCAGCTGGACAAGCATTGTTAATCCCTCCGCTCTCATTCCATAAGTTATCATTTTGGCCAACCCGCCAATCATAAGGTATAGATTCGTTAACTATGAAATACCCATGACCAGGTTTGTCTTCATCGCTCAATTCATAAATAAGACTACTATACCTGTATTGATGGCCATCATCTTCCCTTCCCCACTGAAACAGGTCTCCGTATGCCAGGTCATCATCGGATGCTTGGGCAACCCTGGAGGCTCCAAGGTTACGATCCATCCAACACTTGCCTGTTGCAGAACTTTCAATCGTTCCATAGGTAACTGATGTGCCACTATAAATAAATGTGACATCATCACCACACTTAAATTGGGTGGTAAACTCAATCTGGTTACCGTAGCCGGTCCCTGCACTGTTTGTAGCAAATGCACGGACATAATAGGTGGTGGTTGAAGTCAGGCCTGTTAATTGACTCTCAAAGGGCCCTGTTCCGCTTCCGTCATTAGTCGAGCCATCTTCATTGGATATGAGAGCCGGATTCTGTTGTTTGCTCCAAACAATACCCCTGACTGTAACATCTGCACCACCATCATCGGTAACCTCGCCGCCCGAAATAGCAGTGGTTTGAGTAATATCTGTAACTAATGAGGTAGTGACTGTTGGAACAACTATTTCCTCCTCCTCTTCAAGGGTAACAAAGCTCTCCTGGTCACCATAAGCCGTGCCGGCACTGTTGGTAGCATAGGCCCTTAAATAATAGGTAGTGCCCGGTTCAA
>SLOS01000149.1 GCA_007132365.1 Bacteroidales bacterium
GCACCATTTTCATTGTAATAATTATAGTTATAACAGGTAGCGGGTTCTTCAGTTATCCAGATATTGTAAGGGCACCTGTTGTAATTACAAAGGAGAATCCCCCTTCTGTTTTGATAGCCAGGGCAGCAGGCAAGCCGGAGGCAATATTTATGTCCGATGGTGCATATGTGAAGAAAGATGATACAATCGCAGTAATTGAAAACCCGGCCCGGTATCATGATCTGTTTCGTCTTGGCGGTTATATGAGAATGCTTAACCAGGTCATTCGCTCCGGTGAAGATTTTTCATTGGTTTCAATTCCGGGAGACCTGGTCCTCGGTGAAGTACAGCCCGAATACAATGCCTTCACAGCTGCCCTGAATGATTACAGGATTTTCATTAGCCAGGATTTCTATGAAAACAGGATTGCAGCTCTCTCCGCAGAGCTGAATGAACACCTTAATTACAGGGAGAGCCTGCAGCGGCAAAGGTCCCTCGCCATACACGAAATGGAACTGGGATGGGCCCAGTTTCAAAGAGACTCGCTGCTGTTTGTCTCAAATGTAATTTCAAAATCGGAGTTTGAAAGAGCGCAGACCCTTTTACTCGACAGGCAGAAAGCCCTGGAAAATTCCAGGCTGAACCTTTCTGATGCGGCTATCACGATCGCACGGCTTGAAAGGAACATTGCCGACACCAGGCTGGAAAAGGAGGAGAGGCATCAAAGATTGACCACTAATCTGTTAAATTCATTCAGACAGCTGGAAAGTTCGCTTGCATTGTGGGAAAACCGGTATCTGCTTATATCCCCTGCATCCGGCACACTGAACTATCTTTCAGTTTGGAGCAGCCTCCAGGAACTGAAGCCCGGTGATGCGGTATTTTCGATCACTCCTGAAGATATGGGTGAACTGTATGCAAGGATCGTGCTGCCTTTCAGACGGGCAGGAAAAGTTAGGCCCGGACAGAGGGTAAACATTAAACTTGACGGTTACCCCTTTATGGAATTCGGCATGGTGGAGGGACGCATACATTCGGTTTCGGGAGGCCCCGTTGAAGATGGGTTTCCGGCTGTAATAACTCTAACCAGGGGTGCAGTGACCTCCTTCGGTTACGAACTTGAAGTAATACGGGAACTTCCCGGAACAGCTGAAATATCTACTGATGAGATGAGCCTGCTTGAAAGGCTGGTGAACCCGGTAAAACATTTGACGAGAAACAGATTTGTATCGGTAAAAGACTTTTAATATCCATCAAAAATATTAAAATACCCGGATATTAAACATAAACACATGAAACGAGCCATGACAAATTTTATGATACAAACTACGATGTTCAAAATGGCGAGTTCCATGTGACCTTAATAAACAAAACATAAACACATGAAACGAGCCATGATGATAGATTATCAAAAAGAAAAATAATTAAAAGACCTAATGCTATGAAACCTATTTCAAGAAGAAAATTCATTCAGACTTCAATCGCCGGAGCAGCAGGCCTGTCTGTCCTGCCACTGGCAAAAAGCTGCAGGATATCTCCCAATGATGTAATAAGACTGGGAGTAATAGGACTTGGGCAGCAGGCCGTGGGCCTGACCAGGGGATTCAATTCAATTCCCGGGGTTCAGGTAGTAGCCGGTGCAGATGTATATGGCATCAAGCGCCAGCGTTTCGAAAACCTGCTTAACCATTACTATGATGAAACCGGTGAAAGTGTAAGGGTGAGAACCTTTGAAAACTATCATGAAATGCTGGATATGAGAGATGTGGACGGTGTGGTTATAAGCACACCCGATCACTGGCATGCGTTGAACACAATTGATGCCTGCAACGCAGGCAAAGAGGTATACCTTGAAAAGCCAACTACTTTTACAATCAAGGAGGGTGCGGAGGTAGTCCGTGCAGTGCGTGAAAACAACCGGATACTGGCGGTGGGCAGCCAGCAGCGGTCGGACATTAATTTTCATCATGCCGTTGTAATGGTGAGGGCTGGAGCTATCGGAAAACTGAAAATGATCTGGGCTTACGTAGGCGACTTCCCGGCTCCCTATGATCTGCCGGAGGAGCCTTTGCCGGCGGACCTGAACTGGGATATGTGGCTTGGCCCGAATCCTTATGTCCACTATAATCCAAGGCTTAATCCCCCGATATCGCTTGATCCGCCTCAAAATGAAACATTCTGGGCTGAATGGAGATTCTTCAGGGAAACCGGCGGGGGATACATAACCGACTGGGGCGCTCATAATTTTGATATTGCACAATGGGCCCTGGATGAAGATGCCGGAGGCCCGGTTGAGATAATCCCCCCCGGTCACGAAGGCACTGAATACCTGACTTATGTATACGCCAATGGAGTACGGGTCATCAACCGGCCATATGATGATGCTCATACCAGGGGAATAAAATTCTTCGGTGAAAACGGATGGATTGAGGTAGCCAGGGGGCATTATGATTCCTCTGAGGAGTCACTTTTCCCTGAAGATGAAGAGTTAATGGGGCATGGGGGACTGCCTTACGAGACAGGTGTGCCCCACCTTGAGGATTTTATCATGGCAATGAGGCACCGCAGAGACCCTGTGGTCCCTGTTGAAGTGGGACACAGGACCTGTACGACCTGTATCCTGGGAAATATCTCATATGAGCTTGGCCGGCCTGTAAAATGGGATCCTGCAAGACAGTATTTTGTTGATGACCCGGAAGCAGAAAAATTTTACCACAGGGAATACCGTAATGGCTATACACTTTGAACATACCAAAATCAGAAAATTCCGGAACCTGCAACTGATATTTATTGAATTTCCTTTTGCGGCTTTCTGCTGAATTGGACTTAAATTGCAATCCCCAAACCAAAACTTTAAACCTATGCAAAGTATTTCAAGAAGAAAATTTATCCAAACTTCACTTGCAGGAGCCGCAGGGCTTTCACTCTTTCCCCTGGCAAAGAGCTGCAAGGTGCCCGTCAATGATGTAATCAGACTGGGACTTATCGGACTTGGCAGGCAGACTATGTACCTTATGGATGGCTTCCGCCAGATTGAGGGAGTTCATATTGTTGCAGGAGCCGATGTTTATGGAATCAAACGGCAGAGGTTTGAAAAACGCATGAATGACTATTATGCAGAAACAGGCCTGAACATCAATGTTGACACCTATGAGCATTATCACCAGATACTTAACCGTGATGATATTGATGGTGTAGTGATTGTAAGCCCGGATCACTGGCACGGTATTATGGGCGTTGAAAGCTGCCGCGCAGGAAAGGATATATACATGGAAAAACCCCTGACTTTCACCATTAAGGAAGGTGTTGCACTTGTCAGGGCCGTCAGGGAAAATGATATAGTACTCGCCACAGGAAGTCAGCAGCGTTCGGACAAGAATTTCAGGCATGCCGTTAACCTTGTTAAGAACGGGGCCCTGGGAAAAATTGAAAAGGCTCATGCCCATGTAGGAGGGCCCCCTGTTCCCTACGATCTTCCCGAAGAACCCCTGCCCGGCGATCTTAACTGGGATCTCTGGCTTGGACCCAACCCCTATGTGCATTTTAACCATGAGCTCAATCCGCCAATATCGCTCGATCCCCCGCAAGATGAAACAATCTGGGGAGCCTGGAGATGGTATAAAGAGATGGGAGGCGGATTTACAACGGACTGGGGTGCGCATATGTTTGATATAGTCCAGTGGGCCATGGGCAAGGATGACAGCGGTCCCCGGCGCATAATTCCCGCCGGTTACGGCGACTATCAGTTCCTTACCTATGAATATGATGGCGACTGGATTATGACTGAAGAACCTTTTAATGAGGCAAAAACCAGGGGAGTCAAATTCATTGGAACAGACGGATGGATTGAGGTAAGCCGCGGCCATTTCCTGGCCTCGGATCCGGAATTGATGCCTCCCCCGGAAGCAGACAGAGACGATGATGTGGCCTATGAAACAGGAATACCTCATCTGGTAAATTTTATTGAATCAATGCGTACCCGCAAGGATCCTGTTGCACCCGTGGAAGCTGGGCATCGCACCTGTACCACCTGCACGCTGGGGAATATCGCATATGAACTGATGAGACCCGTTGAATGGGATCCGGCAACTGAATCTTTTGTTGATGATCCGGAAGCTGAGAAACATTATCACAGGGATTACCGTCCGGGCTACTCTCTCTGATACTAACCATTTTGCACGTGGACCATCAACGGGGCTGGTGGTCCAGTTTCTTATCATTACATGTATTTTATGAAAAACGAAAAAATAAACAGGGTGTTCACCCTTGGAGAAGTGGTTTTTGACATCATGTTCAAGAATGGGCAGCCGGTTGCTTCAAGGCCCGGGGGCTCGATGCTGAATTCTTCAATATCACTTGGCAGAAGCGGACTGCCGGTGAGTTTCACAGGGACATGCGGCAATGACCAGGTGGGCCGGCTGGTAGCAGGTTTTCTCCGGGAGAACAAGGTGGACACCTCTTTTTTACATCATGAGAATTCCCAGTCCATTATTGCTCTCGCCTTTCTTGACGATAATAACAATGCCACATACTCTTTTTACAAGGGACAGAATCCGCCTGAGCCTCCGGCACTTCCCTCGCCAGGTAAGCAGGATGTCCTGCTTTTCGGATCATTCTATTCAATATCCCGGCCTACCCGTGATTTTGCATTGAATTTAAGAAACACAGCCTGCAACATGGGGGCGCTTGTTATTTACGATCCCAACTTCAGGGACTCCCACCTGCCTGAACTTGCAGAGGTAAAACCGTGGATTGAAGATAATATTTCCAATGCCGGCATAGTCAGAGGGTCGAACGAAGATTTCGAAATTATTTTCGGCACCAGATCAGCCGAAGAAACATGGAACCTCCCCTGCTTCCGGAAATGCAAAGCACTTATATACACAAGATCTTCTGATGGCGTGGACTTATTATGTGGAAACTTTACAAAACATTATCCGGTACCTTCCTTAAAGCCCCTGAGTACAATCGGCGCAGGAGATTCATTTAACGCAGGAATAATTACAGCAATGTATGAAAATAATATCAGCAGCAACAATATCAAGGATTGCAATCAGGAGCAGTGGGATACAATAATTAAAAAGGGAATAGAATTTTCATCTGCAGTATGTATGAGCTATGACAATTATATCGCCTATCCGTTACCTTCCCCGTAAGGAATTTTAAAATCAATTTAATTATCTTTGCACATTCAAAATAATTGCTGTATAAGGCAAATTTACAAGATACTTTTTTAGTTCTGTTACAATAATGATAAAAATAAAATTTCCTGATAATTCAGTACGAGAATATCCAGAAGGTATAACCGGTCTTGAAATAGCTGAAAGCCTCAGCAGAAGTCTCGCGAAAGATGTCCTGTCAGTCACCGTGAATGGTGAGGTTTACGACCTGACAAGACCAATTGGGAAAGATTCTGCCATCAGGTTCAATAAATGGGAAGATGAGGAAGGAATGCACGCCTTCTGGCATTCATCGGCACACCTTATGGCAGAAGCCCTTGAAGCGCTTTACCCCGGCGTGAAACTGGGCATCGGGCCCTCAATAGATAACGGTTTTTACTATGACGTTGACCCCGGTGAGGGAAGGACCATTTCCGAAAGCGATCTGCCGGAGATTGAAAAAAAGATGAGGGAGCTTGCACAAGAGAAGAACCCTTATGTAAGAAAGGAGATCCCCAAGAAAGAGGCCCTGGAGTATTATACCGAAAAAGGCGATGAATATAAGATTGAGTTGCTGAATGACCTGGAAGACGGAACCATTTCATTTTACAGCCAGGGAAATTTCACCGACCTGTGCCGCGGGCCTCACCTGCCTCATACCGGATATATAAAATCATTCAAATTACTGAACATTGCGGGTGCATACTGGAGGGGCAGCGAGAAGAACAAGCAGCTTACCCGTATTTACGGTGTCAGCTTTCCCAGACAGAAACTGCTGGAAGAGCATCTGGCAATGCTTGAAGAGGCGAAAGAGAGGGATCACCGTAAAATCGGAAAGGATCTGGAGCTTTTTACATTTTCCCGCAAAGTTGGCTCCGGCCTGCCGCTCTGGTTGCCAAAGGGTGCACAACTCAGGGAAAGACTCGAGAATTTTCTGAAAAAGGTACAGCGGGAATATGGCTATGAGCAGGTTATTACACCGCATATCGGACAAAAAGAGCTTTATATAACATCCGGCCATTATGCAAAATACGGTGAGCATTCCTTCAAACCCATAACGACACCTGCAGAGGGAGAAGAGTTTCTTCTCAAACCCATGAACTGTCCCCACCATTGTGAAATTTATAAATTCAAGCCCCGTTCGTACAAAGACCTCCCGGTACGAATGGCGGAGTTTGGGACCGTTTACCGTTATGAACAAAGCGGGGAACTGCACGGACTGACAAGGGCAAGGGGATTTACCCAGGATGATGCCCATATTTTCTGCCGTCCCGATCAGCTTAAAGAGGAATTCACCAAGGTAATTGACATTATCTACATTATTTTCCGTGCACTCGATTTCAGGGATTTCTTTGTGCAGATATCTCTCAGGGATCCGGGGGACAAAGATAAATACATAGGAAGTGATGAAAACTGGGAAAAGGCTGAGAAGGCAATAATCGAAGCTACCAGCGAGAAAGGTCTTGAAGCCAGGATTGAATATGGTGAAGCCGCTTTCTACGGCCCCAAGCTGGATTTTATGGTTAAAGACGCGCTTGGCCGGAAATGGCAGCTTGGCACCATACAGGTAGATTATAACCTGCCCGAGAGGTTTGACCTGGAGTACACCGGATCGGACAACCAGAAGCACCGCCCGGTCATGATACACAGGGCACCATTTGGTTCAATGGAGAGATTCGTGGCAGTTCTCATTGAGCACACTGCAGGAAAATTTCCACTCTGGCTGACACCTGACCAGGTTGTGATACTGCCTATAAGCGAAAAAGTGCATAATTATGCTGAAAAAGTTTTAAATTTCCTAAATATTTGCGATATTCGCGCCCTGATTGATTTACGGAATGAGAAGATTGGCAAGAAGATAAGGGATAGTGAGTTAAAACGTATACCATACCTTCTTATACTGGGAGAAAAAGAGGCGGAAAATGATACTGTTTCAGTAAGGAGACAGGGAGAGGGAGACAAGGGATCAATGAATTTGGAAGATTTTGCTAACTTTGTAAAACAGGAGGTTGCAAAACAATTATCCGAAATAGAGAAATAAAATAGTATTAATCAAAAGAAGGAGGGCAGAAACATAGCAGTACAAAGATTTTCCAGAGGTCCGAGAAGGCAGGTCAGACAAGAACCCAAACACAGGATTAACGAATTTATAAGAGCAGAAATGGTTCGTCTGGTCGGGGATAATATTGAAAACCCGCGTGTAGTTCCATTATCTGAAGCTTTGAAATTAGCAGATCAGATGGAGCTTGACCTGGTTGAAATATCTCCGAATGCCGATCCACCTGTTTGCAAAATTATTGATTATCAAAAGTTTCTTTATCAACAAAAGAAAAAGCAAAAAGAGATAAAGGCAAAAACGGTAAAAGTAGTAATAAAAGAGATCCGTTTCGGTCCGAATACCGATGATCATGATTTTAATTTTAAGCTGAACCATGCCAGGAAATTCCTTTCGGACGGTGCCAAAATAAAGGCCTTTGTTTTTTTTAAGGGCAGAACAATTCTATTCAAGGAAAAAGGAGAAATTCTGCTATTACGTTTTGCCCAGGAACTTGAAGATTATGGAAAGGTGGAACAACTGCCAAGGCTTGAAGGAAAAAGGATGACCATGTTTTTAACCCCAAAAGCTGTAAAGAAAAAGAATTAATAACCAGTTAACATAATTTGCAATGCCTAAGATGAAGAGTAACTCGGGAGCAAAAAAAAGATTTGTGCTTACCGGGACAGGGAAGATAAAAAGGAAGCATGCCTATAAAAGTCATATCCTGACAAAAAAATCTACCAAAAGAAAAAGGA
>SLOS01000004.1 GCA_007132365.1 Bacteroidales bacterium
GTTATTGATAACCCCGAGGCAAAAACACCCGTTATTTTAGCAACAACTCCCACCGGTGGTGAGGTGAATGTTGATCCAGGTACTGTTATCGAGATCACTTTCAGCAGTGAGATGAATGAAATTACGATTAACGAAAGCACTTTACTGCTACAGGCAACTTTTTCAGATACTTCACTTACAATGTCTGAGGAGTATGCAGATATGATGCTTGATCAGAAAGGAGACCGTTCAGCAAGTAGTGATACTGAAAAAAGCGGGAAGGCTACCACAGAAGCTGTAAATGGTACCATCAGCTATTCTAATAAAGTCGCTGTATTCACACCAGATATGGGATTACGAGAGAATGCTACGTATGTCTTTATCGTAACAAATGGTGTAAAAAATTCGGAGGATATTGCTCTTGAAAACGATCATAACTTGAGTTTTACAACCATAGGTACGTCCGATTCGGCCTTCTCTAATAACCAGAATGTCAAAGATGGTATGAATAGTAACGAATACCAAAAGAGCGCTATGGATAGTACGTTAAAAGGTACGGTAGGCATGATTAATCTCGGTAAAGCCGACCAATTTGTAATTCTTGCAAAAACAAATATTACAAATGAATCAGAATCCAGGATTACGGGTCGCACCGGAGAAGGATTTGTGGCAGATAGCTTGAAAAAAGAGAAGGATAATTCTGATTCAACACGACAAATAACCATCGCACTCATTGCGACATCTGTTTTATCATCATGTGACAGGTCGTCTAACAGGATGGGAAATGCTGAAACCTCAGCAATTCAAGCAAATGATGATTTAGAAACCGCAAGAAATGAGATGGAAGCTGAACTCAGGATATACCGAGCAGAAGCTACAGAACGAATTGAAGATTTTAACCAAAACATAGAGGAAATAAAGCAAGAAATAGACAATGAAACTGATGCTGATGCCAAAGAAAGGCTTGAAGGAAAGCTAAACGAACTTGAAGACTCTAATCGTGAACTTAAGCGCGAAATGGACGATTATAAAACTTCAGGAAGAGAAAACTGGGAAGAGTTCAAAGACAGTTTTAGCAATAAAATGGATGACCTTGGTGATTCATTGAATGAATTCTTTTCATCATCCAGTATCACTTCATCTACAAAATAACCTTAATCTAAACCACAAATATCATGGGAAGTCTATTATATCTTATTGCCGTAATTTTAGTAATCGCCTGGTTAGTCGGGTTTTTAGGTTACAGCGCTGGTGGTCTTATCCATATCCTGTTGGTTATTGCTGTAATTGCAATATTACTTCAGGTAATTCAGGGCAGAAGATCAGTATAGCAATGGGTAAAAGAATTATTGTGATAATGTCAAACAAACACATGTCTGACCGTAAAGTGGTTATTTAAACACTTTTTGGGATGGCATTATTCCACTAACAATGCTTAGAAATACATATAAAATACAAAACGGTCACTCTTAAAAAATAAAGGAAAAAAAATGAAAATAACATCGATTATAGTAGCCGTTGTATGTGTCGGAGCCGGAGGTATTATCGCAGGAATGTTACTTGCGCCTGATAAAGGTTCTAAAATAAGAAATAAAATGGCAAGGAAAGGGAAGCTATACAAAGATTATCTAATAGATAATATTTACGATTATGCCGATTCCGTTTCTCACCCATTTGAAGACATGGAAGATCAAACCATACGCTTAAGCAAAAAAGCCATTAACAAAGCGGAAAAGATTAAATCTAAAGCACTCCAATAAGCGAACAATGAAAAATCATCAACTTATACCCATTTGCAAGAGAGAAAAGTCTCTATCCGTCATCTACGGAAAGACTGAAAGGATGGCAGATAAAGCAAAGGGTTTGAAGCAACAACCTGATTCCGGCTACTGCTGTCTCAAGAAACATCGTACCGGGCATTAGGTGCTATTAATAATACGCAACAAATTATGTCTATTCATTTTTAAAACGATCAAAACTAATCCCAATACAATGAAAACACATTACATTATAACCTTACCAGTACTAATCCTGGCTTTATTATTTGCCGGATGCAATAAATTAAGCAACACAACCAAGGGAACGGCTATCGGAGCCGGAGCCGGCGCAGGTGTAGGAGCACTTGCGGGCAAAGCGCTTGGTGATACCGTGAAAGGCGCTCTTATTGGCGCCGTTGTTGGCGGAGCGACCGGCAATATTATTGGCCACCGAATGGATCAACAGGCAGAAGAGCTTGAACAAAGCTTAAGAGATGCTGAAATTCAACGGGTTGGTGAAGGTATTGCCATTACTTTTGATTCAGGATTACTCTTTGGATTTGATTCATCCGAAATTCAGCCTGATGCAAGGGATAACCTCATCCAGCTGGCTGCCAGTCTGGATCAGTATCCTGATTCGGATATCGTGATTGTGGGACATACAGACAGCAGTGGCAGCGAAGAATACAACCTGGGCCTTTCAAACCGGCGCTCAGATGCAGCCAAAACCTACCTTGTTTCCCGGGGCATACCGTCTTCACGTATCCAGGCTCAGGGTCGAGGAGAACTTGAACCCATAGCTGATAACGATCTTGATGAAGGAAGAGCTCAAAACCGAAGAGTTGAAGTCGCAATTATTGCAAGTGAGGAGTATGTGAATCGCATTCAAGCTGAAAACCGGTAATCACAGGACGTCCTCCTTTTCTATTGTGATTAAAAACAGAATTTCAATCTAAAGGAGGACATCCATATTATCCTGCATTAACCATGAAAAAGGCGCTATTCATTATAGTGATCACGGTTTTGATCATCCTTTCGGGACTGCTCATCTGGCTGCGGTACGGGGTTGATCAGGAGCAGATTCAATCCATTCTGGCTGATGCCCTGGGACCGGATTACATTGTCGAAATAAATACTGCCCGTATTTCGCCGCTTAAACGCGCTGTTTCTATCGGTCATATGACAATTTCGTCTTCCAGTGATGATCGAATCATTTTCCGGACCGATACCCTCCACATTTCCGGAATTAACCCGAGCGTCATTTTTCGTGAAAATCTCATCCTTTCCAAAGTAAACATGGATGTGTTCACAATTGACTGGGACACTTCACTTTTTTCCGGTGATGAGGAATCCGGTGATGACACTTCTTTGAAAAAGCTGAAAATACAGTCGCTTGATTTGACCAATGGGACAATTATTGCAAGAAAAGAAGGAGGGGAGAGCAATCGCATAAACACCTTGAACCTGAATGCAGGTTTATCATTCGAATTTATGGGCGAACCGGACTCCCCGAATTCACAATACCGTATTGCTATAGACTCACTCGGATTTCTGTTCTCTGAGGACCGGTACCGGTTTTCACTTTCCGGATTCAATTTCGAACATCAGGATAGTCTCCTGACATTATCGTCCATGAAATTGACCCCGGTGGGAGGATATTTTCCGTTTATGAGTTCTCTGGAGTTCGAAGCAAACATGTTTGAAATGGAAATAGCGAATTTTACGGCCTCCGGAATTGATGCGGCCGCTTACCACAATCAAAAAATCATAAAGGCCCAATCATTGGATTTTGATGCATTCCGTATTCATGTGGCCAAAGACAAACAACTGCCCGAAAAACCGGACAAAAAAAATCCGACATTACTCAATAAAAGTATTCAGAAGCTGCCATTTGCCATTCAACTCGATTCCCTGTTCTTCAGAAACACGAGCATACAATATTCTGAACAAGATGAAAATGGTACTCGTCCCGGGACTATCTCTTTTATGAATTCCACCATTCAGATTAGAGATATAAATTCACTTTCTCCACTCCCTGCAAACCTGATTGCAGTTACGTACCTGCAAAACCACTCTGAACTCAATACTGAACTGAATTTCACATTAGATGACGGCCCTTTTCATATGACAGGATCCGGGAACCTGCAGCCATTCGATTTGAAAGAGCTGAACGCCATATTTATGGATCTGGAAGGAATAGAAATTGTGAGTGGTTTAGTTCATGAACTTGATTTTCATTTTGAAATGATGGATGACACCAGCTCGGGAAGCATGCATCTTGTATATGAAAACCTGCAAATGGAATTAATAGATAGAGATGATTATGACACAAGTATTAGCAATTCCATAAAAAGTTTAATAACCAACAAAGTTGTCCTGGGATCCGAAAATTTGGCAGATTCCAATAATGAAGTGCGCACCGGAGATATTGATCACGTTCGCAATCCTGAATCGTCCTTTTTCCAACACCTTTGGCATTCTCTAAGATCAGGTATTTACGATATAGCATTACTATTATGAAGCGAAGGCTAAGGACTTTTTATTTGGGTTAATATTCACATCCACACATCGATTTTGTAGTCGCACATGCTGTTAGCCTGAATTATTCATTAAGTTAGCCATACCCATCTCTGCAGCATCAGAAACATTGGAAGAATCTTCCTTTAACAGTACGGGTTTATTATGCTCTCCTACAGTCATCTGAAAATCGCATTTCGCACCTTCTTCAATGAAAAGTTTTTTTGAAAAAATACTTCCCCTTACCACCCCACTTTTGTAAATGGTAAGTCCTTCACTTACAATGATATCACCGGCAACTTGTCCATAAATCTGTACTTCGGAAGCTTTTATGGTACCTCGCACTTCTCCGGTTGCAGCAACGATTACCTTGCCCGCGCACTCGATATCCATCTTCAATAATCCGGCAATGCTTGTATTAGTTGGGATAGTCATTTTGCCGTCACCGATCACCGAATCCTTAACGAGCCAGAAAAAGTCCGCTTTTTTGTGAAACATCGTTCCCCCATCTTTGGTTATTTAAAATAGCAGCAAACAGACAATTACAAATGGAATTGCATTAGTCGTTTGGGCTTGTTGATGCATTTGATAGAAGACTTTTCAAAACCGTCTTTTCAATCAATCCCGTTGTTGTCGATATTTTAAATCTGACATATATGATTCATATGCTGCGGTTTAAAAATCCCTCCGGACTTGATTATGAGCAAAAATCCTGTTTTTCCATGCCTTCAATAACAAGATGTTATAAAACAGGCTAATAATTATTACAATTAAGAAAATAATGCTTATAGATATCACTGATTTTAAGCTTACAGTGATCTATGTAACCTTCAGACGGTCATATATAAGAGTTCTTACCTGTAGTATGGTCATATTACTTTGTGAGAATCATTTCACGACTGTCCTGCACAGTTGCAGGAGCTAATGTAGACGATTATGAAAAAAATAAAAACGTACGGTAACACCTTTTTGCTGTTGTGTCTGACAACGGTCTTTGCTGTAACAGCCTGCACCACAACGGGCATGCAGCGGTCTGAAGACGTTCAATCCACATTGCAAACTGTAGACAATGACATAAAGTTAGTTGTTGTGCAACTCGATGCCATAGGAGCCTCCCTTGTGGAACTTACCAAGCCGGGCCAGGCAGATATGAAGAAAGCATTTGACCTGTTTTCAGATAATGCATCCAAAATTAAAAAAATGGAACGAGATTTTGATAAACATGCCGGCCAGATGGAAGATGCTGGAAAAGTTTATTTTGCAGAATGGGACAAGAATAGTCAACAGTATGATAATCCCGACATCCAGGAACGAAGTAATGAACGACGTGCAGTGCTTGGCCAGACCTACGACAAGATTGCTCAAAATAATGTCGGAGTAAAAGAAGCATTCAAAACGTATGTGTCTGATATAAATGAAATTGAACGATTTTTATCGAATGATTTGACAAGAGATGGAATTGATTCAATTACAACAATATCTGATAAAGTCGTAAATAATGGAGCTCATCTAAAAAGTGAATTGCAAAGTCTTCAAACTGCCATTGCAAATGCCCGAACAGAAATGAGACAAAATTAAATTTTCAGGAATAGTCGATATCCCTGTACGGATCCATTTGAAACCTCTTGAAATTCAGACAAGCATCTGATACGCTTTACGAAGCATAATGATTCTTGTGTAATGGGAATTGTTGCTTTTTTGTGCATTCACCTGCAAAGTGAGCTCGAAACGCAGTACTTCCAATCGCGAGTCACCGAACCAGTGCAGGGCTTTAAAAAAAAATGACGGCATGGATAACTGTGGGGGGGGGGTAGTTAGTTAGATGCTGATTTTGGTTTATAGCTCGAGTAGCTATCCGTCCCTTTTGAAGCAGTTTGACCGGTTATCCTCCCAAATCTATCAATGTAATGAAGCTCAGGCGGTGGTGAAATTCTGAAAAATATGTAAAATATGTAAATGCTTTCCCATTATTATATAACAGGTTAAACCCGGAAAAAATCTATTTTTCCAACAAGAATGTCCTCCATGAGGCAGTCAGAACATAAAAACAGAAGTAAGAAATATTCCATTACCGGTATCGCTGATGCTGGCTTATTATTAAAACTGTGTGTAGCGAGTGGCAAGTGATGCGATAGTTTTCTACTTTCTAAATTATACCTTTGACCATATGTAATGAAGAGACAATCCAAAGCATTGAACACCGGTAGCAATAAAACGTTTTGAAGCGCTATTCCCCAGGGTACATACAGCGATCAGTAAAGCCAGGTGTGTGATATGGGGCATTCACCATAGGAAGGCTTTGATAAATCGCCAGGTTTTTAAGTAGATACCTTATTTTATAAATATGAGATTGTATATCAAATATATGGTGAGTTTGCGATGCAAAATGCTGGTAAAGGAGGAATTGATCAAACTTGGCATAACCAATTGCACTGTGGATCTTGGTGTGGTTGATATTCAGGAGGATATCACAGAGGATCAGTTGAAGGAATTCAGAAACAAACTTAAAATGGCAGGGCTGGAACTACTTGACGATAATAGAAATATTCTGGTTGAAAAAATAAAGAATGTAATTATCGAAATGATTCACAATGCAGAAGATATACCCGATGTGAATGATTCAGATTATATCAGTGAAAAATTGGGTTACGATTATACGTATCTATCAAACACATTTTCTGAAGTCAAGGGTATGACGATACAGAAGTATGTGATTTTACATAAAATTGAAAAAGTAAAAGAGTTGTTGCTTTATGATGAAGATAACCTGACTGAAATCGCTTATAAATTAAATTACAGCAGTGTAGCCCACCTTTCCAATCAGTTTAAGAAAGTTACCGGTTTTACCCCCAGTTTCTTCAAGGAAATGAGGTTCAAGAGGGAAAAAAATCTTGAAAGTCTGTAATTTATGTAAATTATTACCCAATATTATGTAATGGAATATTTTAAATATGGTACTAATTTATATCTATATATTAATAAGTGGAAGACATGCAATGTATGGTCATAGTATAAAATCATGTCTCTATTTAATTTTTATGTCATATTATATAAAGTATACATGATATTGAATCATGATAAAAACACGTCCCAAGCGCAATGGGTGTAAGTTTTTTTTAAAAAAATATCAACCGATGTAAATAAAATTAATGTTTTGAATATGAATGCATCTGAAGCCAGATCAAAAACGAATGGTCAAGGTGGGCAAATGGCGGCAAGAAAAAGGCTATATGTAAAATATATGGCAAGCTTAAAATGTAAAAAAAATGTAAAATCTGTTTTTAATAAAAAGGATTTAACACCTGTGATATCAGACAATGTAGTTGAGCTTTATGAGGATGTTACACAAGCACAAATGGATGATATAAAAGAAAATATAAAGAAGGAGGGGATGGAGGTTGTTGATGAAACAGACAGTATTATTGTAGACAGAGCCATTGCTTTGATAAAAGAACTTATTCATGAATCAGATCAGCTTCCTCATATTTCATATGAAGAGATTGTCAATAAGGAAATCATTTTGGGAAATGAGCATATATTAAGAATATTTTCTGAAATACAAGGTATTTCCATTTTGCAATACATTATATATCAAAAAATTGAAAAAGTGAAAGAA